>CAZDNQ010000115.1:0-11064 GCA_964506605.1 uncultured Victivallis sp.
GGATAGACAATTTCTGCTGGCCGGATCCGGTGCAGAGCGAGAAGACTCCCGACGGCGAGTACAAGCTCGCCCAGCTGGTGCGCGCGAACCAGGCGCTCTACGACTATTCAAAGGCGTTCAAGGTCCCGTGCATATCCGGCAAGGACAGCATGAAGAACGACAGCACCAGGGGCGGCAGGAAGATCTCGATTCCGCCGACAGTCCTCTTCAGCGCGATCGCGAAGATGGACGACATCTCAAAGGCCGTCACACTGGACGCCAAGAACTCCGGAGACCTCGTATTTGTAATAGGAGCCACTAAAAATGAACTTGGTGGCAGCGAATACTATGCGATGATGGATGCTACCGGAAACAATGTCCCGAAACTGGATGCTGGAAAAGCTATTGCAACCTATAAGGCTGTAAGTGCAATCACCGGAAAATCTCTTGCTTGCTCGCTGCACACTCCTGCGATAGGCGGGTTTGCGGCGGGATTTGCGAAGATCGCAATTGCCGGCAGGCTCGGACTTGAGATAGATCTGGACAAGATACCGTCAGAAGGGAAACTGTCGCCGGAGGAACTGCTTTTCTCTGAGAGCAACAGCCGTTTCATAATGACAGCCGCGCCGTCGAACCGGGCGAAGATCGAGAAGATGCTGAAGGGGATCCCGCATGCGGTCGTCGGCAGGGTGACCGGCGGAAGCTCGTTGAATTTCAAGTCCGGCGCTAAAAAGATCTTTTCCACAGGCATCGAGGAACTTGCCAAGGCGTACAAGGGTACATTGGCAGGCATCTGAAGCTTTCACCGGAATCAATTGAACGTATATGAACGAGGGGGACCGAACTTGAAGCTCCGCATAAAGACTCTTGTCTACACAGGGCTGACGCTGTTGTTCATAGTCGTCATGACCTCCGTATTTTCCTCCATGGCGATCCGTTCAGGGTTGACCAAGGTGGAAGATGACATGATGATGAAGAACGCAAAACGGCTCAAGGAGTCGTTCAAGTTCGAGCAGGAGAAGCTCCAGACGACGGTAAACGACTGGTCCCACTGGGACGAGACCTATAAGTTCGCGGACGACAAGGACCCAGCCTATGCAACCACAAATCTCGACGACCAGGCCGTCGCCAATCTCGGTGTCAGCGCCATGGTCTTCATCGACACGTCCGGAAAGATAGCATACGGGCTCTCGTTCTCCGACGAGAAGAAGGCCAAGGAGCCTCTCTCAGACGCTGTAAGGGAGGCCGTAGAATCGAACAGGGAACTGTTCAACCCTGGGAATGAGAAGGATTTTTCACTCAGTGGAATCATGCTGACGAAGGATTTCCCGCTGATATTCTCCGCATCATCCATACTGAACAGCAAACAGGAAGGTCCGTCCCGCGGAGTGCTTCTGCTGGCCAAGAACATTGATCAGGCATTCATCGCCAGCCTGTCCAAGCGCATGCAGCTGGACTTCAACCTGAAGAGGGTGGACGGGAAGCTTGAACCGGCGATGGCCGAAGCCGCCAGGAAGCTTGCGAAAACTGATTTTCCGGAAATCTACACCGGCGAGAAGAACATGATATCGGTATTTGTTCCAATCAGCGGCGCCGACGGGAAACACGCGATGATAGCCAAGATCAGCGTCAAACGCGATATATACAACGAAGGCAAGGCGATGATCTCCACCCTCATATGCAGTCTCATAGTTTCAGCCGGAATACTATATCTCATGATAGTGCTCATCCTCGAGAAATCAGTCCTCCTAAAGGTCAGGAATTTCACGGAGGTGTTCAGCGGAGTCAGGAAGATGTCCGACCTGTCGTTGAGGGTCGACGAGACGGGCACCGACGAAATCTCAATACTCGGCAAGGAGATAAACAGCATGCTTACGGCCCTGGAGCAATCGAGGACAAGCCAGCAGTACACAGAGATATCGATGCTCAACAACGAGAAAAGGTACCAGCTGATCATCGACCAGGCGCCGATCGGGATCATCACCTGCCATCTTGACGGCAGGTTCAGGACGGTCAACAAGTCATTCTGCGAGATCACGGGATATGCTGCGGATGAGCTCCTTGCGGGGAAGAAGCTCATGGACATCTCAGATCCTGAAGGCTACACCTCTGAACAGAAGATCATCGAGGAGATCACCAGGAAAAACCTTCCGCCGTCGGAATTCGAGAAGAAATTCATACGCAAGGACGGCAGGCCTGTTGAAGTGGTGATAAGGATGCAGGTCTACCGAGATCTTCTTGGGGAACCCCAGTATCTTGTCAAGACCGTCCTGGACGTGACTGAACATAGGAAGAACCAGGCGACGCAGAAGAAGCTGGAAGAGGCGCTGAGGCAGGCGCAGCAGCTTGAATCGATAGGCCGTCTCGCAGGCGGATTTGCGCATGATCTGAACAACTTCCTCGTGCCGATACTCGCCTACGCAGACATGCTGCTTTCAGTGACGCGGAAGGACGATCCGCTGTACAACGGCGTGCTCGAGATCAAGAGCGCCGCCGAACGGGCGAAGACGCTTTCCCAGAAGTTCCTGGCGCTAAGCAGCAAGCAGATGCTCGAAGTTTCGACCATAAGCCTGAATGAAGTCATCGAAGGTTTCAAGAACATCCTGCAGAGGCTCATACGCGAGGACATAAGGATCGAATACAAGCTATCCCCGGACATATCGCTGATCAACGGCGACTATGCCCAGCTCGAGCAGGTCATAATGAACCTGACAGTCAATGCCAAAGACGCAATGCCGCATGGCGGCCGCCTGACATTTGAGACATACAACGAGATGCTGGCCCACGAGCTGCCTGATTCGCATCCGGCCGTAAAACCGGGCAGGTATGCAGTACTCAAGGTGACTGACAACGGTACTGGAATAAGCAAGCAGGCGCTGGCTCATCTGTTTGAGGCGTTCTACACGACAAAGGAAAGGGGCAAGGGCACAGGTCTTGGACTCAGCATGGTACACGGAATTGTAAACCAGCACGGCGGCGGGATAAAAGTCTGGACAGCCGAAGGCAAGGGCACTTCCTTCATGATATACCTGCCCGCCCTCGAAAGCGGTGCCGCAGCCATCAGTCCGTCCACACAGGACATGCTTCCAGATGAAATTAAACCTGCTGCAGGAGAGACAGTCCTGATAGTAGAGGACGAACCATCAGTCCTCAGGATCGTCTCATCGGAGCTGAAGAGGAATGGATTCAACGTACTTGAAGCAGAGAGCGGTCCGCTTGCATTGGATATTGCGAGGGGGCGCAAGGAGAACATAGACATCCTGCTGACAGACGTGATCATGCCGGAGATGGACGGCAAAAAGCTCTACAACCTGATATGCGAAATAAAGCCGGACATCAAGGTCATCTACATGTCCGGGCACACATACGACATCCTCTCCCAGCACGACATACAGGCGCCTGACGCGCAGTTCATCTCCAAGCCGTTCTCGATGGACCTGCTCAGGAAGAAGATCTCGCATCTGCTGCAGGTGTAGGATTATGGCACGCCAGACTCTGTGCTGGCGTATCAGAAAGCTGGCACAGGCCCTCTAGAGCTTGTCGGAAACAGTTCCACGCTCCTAGATGACGATCACAAGCACACTCTCACGGGTCTCCATATTTGTTTGTAGTTAAGCCATTATTGGCTGTGCCTAAAAAACAATTACACACGCAAGAATGCGTTAACTACGAACAATAACCACCGCCCTCATGTTTTCATCGGAAGGCTCCAGGGCTCTCCACAATCGCCGCGGCCAGCGAACACTGAACAATGAGTAAAACAAAAAAAATCCCATGCGGTTTTAGCCGCATGGGATTTAAATTTTCGAAAATTATCAGACGTACAGCGGTCCGAGATTCTCGCAGGCCCTGAAGTCATCGCCTCCGAAGCGGTCCCAAATCGTCGGACGGAATATCTCGCATTTGCAGACATTGTGCATGTCCACAGGAATTCGGAGCATCGCGTTCAGCGTTATCAGGTCCGCGCCGATGAGTCCGAAGGAGTTCGCATCATGGTTCGGCCCGATCTTCGACATGTATTCGAACGAGCTCATGCCGCGCGGCACCCAGTATGATTCCGGCCAGGTCTTGTCGGTCACATTGTTCACATGCTCCGCAACCTTGCTCGGCAGCTCCACCGTCTGTCCTTCGACCACCGAACATGTCATCAAGTCGCCGACCATGTTGTAGCGGTAGGCTGTCATCGGGATCCCACCCGGCGTGCGGTAGTGGCTGGAGAGGCCGTCGCCGAGGAAATATTCCAGGACTGCACCGCAGTAGACAGTGCCTTTTGTGGCGTCTTCGATGAGCTTGTTCTGGAGCGACTTGCTCTTGCGCAGGGCGGCCGCGATCTCCTGGATTGACACATCCCTGTCCTTTGTCACTATCGACATCGCATCGACCGCGTAATCAAGAGCCCCTGCCCCTGAGTTCCTCTTGTCGATGAATCCTTCAGGCACGATCTTGGACACGTCGACGCCTGTTGCCTCCTTGATGCTCCTGGCTGTCCAGTTGGTCCTGATGTCCGCGAACAACTGCGGCATCCCAGAGACGAGGTTTGCGACAAGCATGCCGATGCCGTTCTTGGAGTCGTTCTCGGTAGCCACGATGTAAGGGGCGCGGAACCCGTTCCAGTCGAACGAGCTGTTGAGGATGGATTCCGGCAGATCGAAGTTCGGATAGAGGTCCGTCCAGGCGCGCTGTCCCTGCGTACCTGCGGCGATCGCATTGTATCCCTGGGCATGTTCGACGTCGGCCCTGTAGCCGTATTTCTTCGCGGCCGCCTTGTCGGCGAGCACAGGATTGCCGATCATCATGTCCCTGACGATCATCGCCATCAGGATCGATTCCCTGAGGAGCGCATCGTCAGTGTATGGCTTTACGCCCGTATTGAACTGGAACTTGAAATTCTTCTTGAAATATTTGAACGCCTTCTCGAGTTCCTCGTGGTCGTAGAGCCCGCGGTCGATCCTGCCGCGGAGCGCCACCATGTCGACGGAGACGGAGCCCATTCCAAAATAGTGCAGCAGGCTGTTGCGACGGACGTCGGAACCGATGATGCCCATCGAGACACTGCCTACCGAGAGATAGTTCTTGCCGCGCATTTCGGCGACGGCGGCAGCACATCTTGCAAAACGTAGAATCCTCTCGGACACATATGGGACCATTTCGCCGTCGTCGCTTTCGAGGTCGGGATTGTAAATTGAGAATATCGGACGCTTCTTCTCGTCCATCGCCGCGCAGAACGCCTTGAGCCATACGGCGCCGGGACGGTTAGTCTGGTTGAGGCCGTACGCGGCCTGGATCCACTCGGAACTTCCGATGCCCTGGCACGCGGACATGAGCTCGTCGCTGTATGCCCATGAGCGGCTTACCCAGATATTTGCAGAGACGCCTTCCTTCGCATAGTATTCCTGGGCGATGGCGCCAGTGCGGGCGCCGTAGACAATTTCCGGGGCGACGACGACCTTGACAGGTGTGCCGTCCGGGAGGAACACATTCTTCGTGACGAGGTCATATACCTTCTGCACCATCTTCCAGGTGCCGGACAGGTTTGATTCGTATGCGCCTGCCCTGCCGTCGGCAACAGGCGTAATTGCAATTGTAGGAATATGGCCTACAAGCCTCCTCTCCGAGTTCTTGAAATGCCTCTGCCTACCCATGAGCTTCTCAAAATCCGGCCTTGCTGCACTCATATCTGTCTCCCTTGTTTTTGGGGTTTACATTTTTTGAAAGTTTGATTAAATTATTGCTTGATGCTCTTTTTTTAAAGCGGAATGATGTATATTTTAGCACTTTAGACATGTATATTTCTATCATGGCCTGACTGTATGATTACACCTGGAAAAACTGAATTTGCGAAGCTCGCGGAGAAGGGGAACCTTATTCCCGTCTTCGCCGAGATCATCGCGGACACCGAGACGCCGGTATCCGCATTCCGGAAGATCGCGTTCGACGGCAGAGGCAAACCCCTCAAATATTCATTCCTCCTGGAAAGCGTCGAGGGCGGCGAGAACATCGCAAGATATTCCTTCCTCGGTGCGGAACCCGTCTCTGTCTTCACCCACAGGGACGGAAAAGGCGTACTGACCACGGACGGCAGGGAAAAGGAAGTAAAAGGCAAGGACGTATTCGAGCAGATACACAACCTCATGTCATCCTTCAAGCCTGTGGCTGTAAAAGGCCTGCCCCGCTTCACCGGCGGCGCCGTCGGCTATGTCTCATACGACGTGATAAGCGAGGTCGAACCTTCTGTAGTCCAGCCGAAGATGAAACCGGCCGACGTCCCGGAGGCCGTATTCATGCTCACCGATTCGTTCCTGGTCTTCGACAAGGTCAGGCACACAATAAAGATAATAGTCCAGGCGCATGTGGATGACAGGAGGAACGCGGGGAAGATATACGATGCCGCCGTGGAGAAGATTAATGAGCTCACTGACCGTCTAAGGCGGCCTGTCACGCTCCCGCCCGCGGACATCAGCGCCCCCGAGGAAAAGATCGAGGTGAAATCCAACAAGACTCTTGAGCAATACCGTGCGATGCTCGCAAAGGCGAAGAAATACATCCTCGACGGCGACATAATCCAGGCGGTGCTCTCGCAGAGGTTCTCAGTGAAGACAAAGTCCTCTCCTCTTTCTGTATATCGTTCGCTAAGGATGCTGAACCCGTCCCCGTACATGTTCCTCCTGAACTGCGGGGATTTCTCGCTGGTCGGTGCTTCCCCGGAACTGAACGTCCGCTGCGACAACCGCAAGATCACCATCCGCCCGATAGCAGGCACCAGGAAGCGTGGAGCAACCCAGGAGGAGGACGAGGCCCTGGAAAAGGATCTTCTCGCGGATCCGAAGGAACGCGCCGAACACATCATGCTCGTAGACCTCGCCAGGAACGACATCGGCAGGATCTCCGAGACGGGCTCCGTCAAGGTCGAGAAGCTCATGACCGTTGAAAGATACAGCCACGTGATGCATATCGTCTCCGAAGTGACCGGAACCCTCTCGGAAAAATATGATTCCGACTCCGTCATGCGTTCCACATTCCCCGCAGGCACCCTGAGCGGCGCCCCGAAGATCAGGGCTATGCAGATAATCAGCGAGCTCGAGAAGGAGAAGAGATGCACCTACGGCGGCGCCGTCGCATATTACTCCTTCGACGGCAACGTCGACTCCGCCATAACCATCCGCACCGCGCTCATCAAGGACGGCACGGCATACATCCAGGCTGGCGGCGGAATAGTCGCCGACTCCGTTCCTGAAGCGGAATACGAGGAGACCTGCAACAAGGCGAAGGCGATGATGCGGGCGATAGCGATGGCCAAAAACTTCGGCAGCTGATCCCCGAGCTTCTTCAACGCAGAGACGCAATGGCGCAATGCCGCCCCCTCCGGCGGGATTTTAGAAAAAAGCCTTCCGCAGCGCTTCGACCGATGTGAACTGGTGGCTGTTCCAGCCGTGCCTTATCCCGCCTTCGACATTTTCCGGCTTGTCGTCCGCATAGAACGAAGGCTTGCCGTATGTCTTCTCGAAAAGCTCGTACATTCCGTCGCCCGGCTTTTTGCAGCCTGCATTGAAGCTGAATATTCCGCCGGTGACGAAAACGGCGCTTGGCAGGTACCTGTAGACAAAGTCAAGATGGAGCTCGGAGGTGTCTGAGAAGAATATCGCCCTGTATCCGGACTTCGTTATTTCGTCAAGGAAATCATAAATTCCGGGGTTCTCATCGCCGAGGATCACGCGCCAGGCGTTTACAAGTTCGGCATCGGAGAACTTACCGCCGGTCACCTTCCTGAACACTCCAAGCCAGTCCTCTGTGGAGATCTTGCCGGTCTCAAGCTTGTCGCATGCGGCGAGGAATTCTAGAGGAACTTCTGTGAGCGCTGAATATCCGAGCGCGGCCAGGCAGCGCTCAGTATGAATTTTCATGCAGACATTGCCGATGTCGAGGGCGAAAAGTTTGTTATTCAAAGGTTCAATCCTTGTTTCAAGGCCAGAAGTTTAATGCCTGCCGTGATAAAATCAAGCGAATGATCTCCTGTCAGCCGTCCAGTGAAGCAGGATTGGCAGAATGGGTATCGTTAGGATCTTTAATGATTTCTTTTCCCAAATAATATATTGTTAAAAATTGGATTCCGGCCAATACGGTAAAAATGAAAAGGACTATAGCATGGTCAAGCCTATCAAATGGGATATATACTGTCCCAATTATTTTTCCAGTATCGTCTAGTGCAAATCCCCTTTGTGGGGATACGCATACTAGAAGGGTTGATATAAAAAACAGAAACGTAAACACGAAGACAAAAAACGAAATCGCTCTTAAGTTTTTATAAGTATTTATTTTCATTCAAATTTATATATCCTAACATAGGACTAGTATCAAGTCGGGCGGTAAAACATCAAGTCGCGGCCGGATGCCTGCAACGACCGGTTAACCACCTCTGATGGAGGTAATGTAGTATCAAATCGTTGAAAACCAAGAAGCGGACCAAATTGCAGGGGGCGGATAATCAGCTTGCATATTAGTCGAGATCTTTAATGTCGCCGCCCTGCGGGGGCTTTTTCCTTTTTTTTACCATATTGCCTTCCCAGGGCTTTTGCCCTGGGCTACAACATACCGCCCTCTGCGAGGGCTAAAAATAGAATTTTATTCCATATGAAGCCTCCGCAGGATGGCGAAATATTGTAGCCCATTGGCGTCAGCCATGGGACAAGGTGGATAAAATATATCCAGAGTCCCCGCAGGGAGGCGACATCATAACAACCTTTGCGGGCCGGGGTACTTAGAGCTTTCAGCACCTCCAGGGAATTTCAAGCTGATTATCCACCGTATCAATAATATGGAAAACCGGCGGCGCGACTTGATGACTAACGGTGATATGCTCAAGACGTGTAAGCATCAAGTCGGCTCGCCAGAATCAGGTTTCGTCGCGACACAAGCCGGAGCCATAATCGGCCTACGTAGGAGGACCAGGAGCCAGCAAGGTTGCTGGCGTCCCATGCAAGGTTCCAATAAAGCCAAGCTTATTGCGGCTTATGCACCGGCTTGAGGTGCGGGAAGAGTATGACGTCCCTGATGGATTCGGCGGCCGTCAGCAGCATGACCAGGCGGTCGATGCCGATGCCCATTCCGCCTGCGGGAGGCATTCCGTACTCGAGAGCCGTGAGGAAATCCTCGTCTATCGCGCCTTCCTTCGGACCGGCGCGTTTCGCCTGTTCCTCGAAACGTCTTCTCTGTTCTACGGGATCATTTAGCTCGGAATATCCGGGCGCGATCTCCTGTCCGTTAATCTCGAGCTCGAAGACATCGACATAGCCGCTGTTGTCGGCGCACGCCTTTGCGAGAGGCACGAGCACGGCGGGGAGGCGCGTGACGAACGTCGGCTGGATGAGTGTCTGTTCGATCAGCTTCTCGTATACTTCATGGGTGACCTCGAAATCAACGAACTTGGGGTCGATATGGAGGCCCATGCCCTGTGCACGCTCAACGCGCTGGGCGGGAGTGATGTCGAACCAGTCGGGACCGGCCTTCTCCTTCACGAGATCGTCATATGTGGCCCTGCGCCATGGAGGCGTGAGGTCGATGATCTTTCCGTTCCCGTGGTCGATCTTCAGGGTGCCGAAGACGTTCTGGGCGACGGTGGTGACGAGTCCTTCGACGAGGTCCATCATGGTCCTGCAGTCGCCGAACGCCTGGTAGATCTCTATCATTGTGAATTCGGGATTATGCCTGCGTGACATTCCTTCGTTCCTGAAATTCCTGTTGAGCTCGTATATCCTCTCGAAACCGCCGACCAGGAGGCGCTTGAGATAGAGTTCGGGGGCTATCCTCATGAACATCTGAGCATGGAGGGCCTCGTAGAAGGTCTCGAAAGGCTTCGCGGCCGCGCCGCCTGCGAGATACTGGAGCATCGGAGTCTCGACTTCGGTGAACTGTTTTTCCGCAAGGAAGCTGCGGATCTCCCTGATTATCGCGAAACGCTTCCTGAAGACCTCGCGGCTCTTGTCATTGACGATGAGGTCGAGGTAGCGCTGCCTGTAGATGTGTTCGACATCTGTGAGGCCGTGCCATTTCTCCGGGAGCGTGCGGAGGGACTTGCTGAGGAGTTCGAACTTGGAGATCTTTATTGTTATCTCGCCGGTACGCGTGGTGAAGAGCTTGCCTTCGACACCGATCATGTCGCCGATATCGATCTTCTTGAAGAGAAGGAAAGCCGGTTCGCCGAGGTTGTCCTTGTGGACGTAGAGCTGGATCTTGCCGGTGCTGTCCTTGAGGTCTGCGAATATGGACTTGCCCATCACCCTGTATGCAGTTATGCGGCCTGCGGCCTTGACTTCGACTTCAGACTCGGGCACATGCTTCGCCCTGACATCAGAGATCCTTCCGGAGCAATCGAACGCCCTGCCGAAAGGTTCCACTCCTGAACTGCGCCATTCCCCGAGCTTGTTAAGGCGCTGTGTGAAAATATCCTCCGCTGAAACTTCAACTGCCGCCTGCGGCTGCTGCTGGCCTCCAACTTTATTTTCCATGATATATGCAATTCCTTCTGATTTGTTATTCGGCTTCCTTCGTCAGGACGGGCTTGCCGTTCTCCTCGACGTAGTCCACGTCCTTCAGGCCCTTCCTTCCACCTATGACAACGACAGATCCCTCCTTGCTGTCAAGGATGATCGTAGGAACAGTATTGGTCTTGACATAGACTTCCTTCTCGCTGAGGTCGCAGTTTATGTCATAGATGAAATATGAGAAGACGTTCGGACTGACCTGGAGCATTACATGTACGCGGCTGAGCCCGTCGACCTCGCACATCGGCGGAAAATTGCCGATGTCGGCCCCCAGCCTGGCGACGCCATACACATACTTGTCGTCCTCGATGATGAGGCAGTAGACCTTGTCCTTTCCGTCGTTGAATGTGACGATCTTGGTCTTCCTCGGCTTGAGGACCTCATCATCCTTCTTCTTGAATAGGTCGGGGACGCCGACAGTCCTCTCCCAGACCGGGATTCCGTTGCAGACCGTAAAGCCCGCAGTATCGGACTGGTATTCAGTTGGCAGGAGCTTGTGTCCGACTATCGCCCTAAGCCTGTAATTGCCTGGCTTGGTGAGGACGTA
>CAZDNQ010000116.1:0-11040 GCA_964506605.1 uncultured Victivallis sp.
CAGGATTTATAAGCCTTGCGGTCACAAAAATAAGCAGATTCCTCTTTACGCTTCTTTCATTCTTCGTCCTGAAAAGACGGCCTACAAGAGGAACATCCCCGAAACCTGGAATCCTGTCATCAACACCGGACACGTCATCCCTTATCATTCCACCGAGAATCAGAGTCTCCCCGTCATAGACCTTTACATTGGTAGTGACATCCCTAAGCGAAAGGATAGGCATTTTAAGGGTTGCAGGAATAAGCATGGTCGTCAGTCCGTCGTAGACTGAAATGTTATAGCCGTAGTCTGTCCAGTCTATATGCTCCCTGATCTGCGGATGCAGGTTCAGCGAGATTGTATAATTATTCGGGCTTACGGTCGCGGTGACTTCAAGCCTTATGCCCAAATCGGTGGCATCGCCGAGTTCAGGATAGGAGGGGGTAATCTGGACTACATTGTCACCAATAGTAATTTCAGGTTCAGTCCAGGAAGTAGGGAAATATTGTGTTCTGACCATCCTGATAAGGGCTGGCTGTCCGCTAGTTGCAATAACCTTTGGGGCTGAGAGTATTTCACCTTTCGTGCTACGATCCAACGCATGCACTATGACATCCATGTACCAGGTCTTATTCTTGCCGAACCCCGGGAATGCAGCACTTGCAGGCCATCTGAAATTGTTTAAAACCCTGTCGCTTGTAACCGGATCTACCGGGCTCGCAATTCCACTTGCGTTTACTCCAAGAGGCCTGGTCGTTGAAGCATTCTGCGTCACAGTCCACCAGCTATTGGTTGATGTCTGAGTACTACTTGCAGTCTTATTAAACAGCCATTCGAATCCCAGGTCCTCCAGATCCGTCTGGGACAGTTCAATGAACTTGGACTCGATAAGTACAAGAGGAGTCTCGATGTCAAGATCCCTGAGAAGAGCCTCGAGACGCCTCAGGTTTTCAGGTGTATTCTTGACAACAAGCTTACCGCCTCTCCTGTCATAGGCGATAGCGGTGCTTGCATCTGTGAAGTTCACGCCACGCTGGCTGAAGTAATCCTTGAGCGCCTGGCTAGAAAGAGATGGTTGTTTAGCCGCACCTTTGTCATCAGCCTGGAGAGTAGTTGTCACATCGACTGCTCCACCACCGCCGCCGCCAGTTGTTCCAAATCCCGTATCAGTACCGGCATCCGTCAAGGCTGCAGGAGCAATATTGTTGATCAGAGCTGCACGCACCTTGAAGAACCTTGTCTCCATTATGTCCGTAATCTCCGAACTTATGATTACAGCCCTTTCCTCAATCCTGTATTTCAAGACGCATGCCTGGCAGATATATCTAATGACTTCACCAAGCGGAATGCCATCAAGGCTCATGGTTATTTTCGGAGTTTTCAGAACTTCCTCAGGCGTCAGTCTTAAAAGAATATTGACACCGGTCTTGTTAGCAGACGGATCAAGCTCCTTGCTTCTCTGTATCAGCAGGTTTACAACCGCCGTTATAGTGGCGTCTTCGAAATCAATCTGGTCAATGATGATTTCGGTAAGCTTGTCAGAAAGCTCGGTCTTGACAAGCGCAGCGGCATTTGCCCCCTGGACAGGCCTTATGGCCGGGGTTGGCAGAACAGCCTCGTTCCAATTCCATCTGTTCTCTGCGACAATTTCCTGCTCCTCATTGAATCTTCTCATCTTTGCAACCTGATAGAGCCTGTCGTAGACCGTCTGCAGCATTCTCGTAGCCTTCTGGTTGTATGGATCACGGACAAGAACTTTCTCAAGGGCATCCCTTGCACGGACGAAATCCTGATTGTTTATAAGCACATTGGCCTGGGCAAGAGAGACCTCTATGTCGTTCTGTCTGACGGGACGTTCTGGATCGAAGGCGGGAAAAGCAGTATCGGTAAGAAACTTATCGGAGGCGATCTGCTTCTTGCAGTCATTCTCGAACGCATCCAGAGTTGCGCTCTTCCTGTTTGCATGCCTTACAATGTCCTCGAGCTTCTTCTGTTCCTGCGGATCCGTCTTAAACTCACTTAAGCATGTCTTTACCTGTGCCAGGGAATTACCGATCATTTTCTGGGCCCCATTCGCCTGGATGATGGCCTTATCGTATTTCTTCTGTGAATATGCCTGTCGCGCTGAACCTTCAAGATAACGGGCGATTCTGAGCTTGACATCATATGCAGCATCACAAACCTTGACAGTCTCGTACTCGGTCTGATAATTAGATGAAAATTCCTTCACATTTGTCTTGAATTCATTGACAAACTTGTCAACGACAAGCCCGGCTTCGTCTATCCGCTGCTCGTCCGAAAGCAATTTTCCAAGTTCGACCAGATTGGCGTCAACCATCTTATATTCCACGTCATCACCGGTATTGCTGTTCACAAAAGTGTCAGGTCCAAACTTTGAATTGTCGACGAGGGCCTTGTATCCAGGGGAATCCTTGGCAAATGCAACGAGCGGATTCACACCTGCATTCCTGTCATCAGCCGAAAGATACAAGGTCAGCGAAGACTGATTCCTCTTGACATAAGCGTCGAAGTCTCCGAAAAGCGGGCGTGCCTTATCAAGGGCGCTGGAAAACTGCTTTTCTCTTTCCTTCTCAATCTCCATTTCACGTTCGGAATAGTTTTCCTGGACTGCTTTGGGTTTTGCCTTCACCGCAGGCTCAGGATTTGCCGGAGCCTGAGGCTGTCCTTCCTGGGCAGGAACGGCTACAGCGGCAGGCGCCGCATTTTCATCCTGTGCGAATGAAGCAAAAGCCAGGATCGAAAAACATGCTATCAGCAAAATCAATCTGAACCTTATCATACAGAACTCCTCCATAATATATAGAATTTAATTGTTTCTAGGTTCTGCCGGAGGCATCCCTGGCCGCATCTCCTGGGGAATTCCTGCAGGCATTGCTGGCTGCATCATCGGAATCCTGTCTGCGGCTGGAGCCGTCTCCTTGCTGGGTTCTTCACTGAGGACAATCTCGAATTCGGCATTATCACTGGCTCTTACAATGACAATCCTGCCCTTTTCACTGTTTACGCTCTTGACCAGATATTTCTCTTCTCCTGCCTTGGCGTCACCCAGAGTAAATGTCTCATTTGCAGCAACTGTAAGTTCCTTGCAAATTTCCCTGTTGGCGGATTCAAGGACGATCCTAGCCGTCTCCCTGGTCTCCCAAACCTTCTGTTTTTCAACGGCGGTAATCGGAGCGCCTCCATCCTCCTGAAGTATGATGCTATATACAGTCTTCTTGATCATATAGGAGCCTTTCTTGTCAACCGACTCCTCTTTCACTTCAGACTTTATGTCCTTGATAACATATTTTCTATCGTTCAGATTAAGAATTGCACCCACCTTGTAGAACCTCGTCTTTATTGCTCCACCAATCGCCTCGTCCATCTGAATCGTCCAGGTCTTCTCATCTTCGCCATGGGCAGTGACCTTTACAAGTACGATCGGGAGGAGATTGCGCTTTATGCCATAGAGCTTTACCTTTTTCGCATAAGGGGGATGAGACTTCGGGTCCTTGAGCACGCATCCTGCCTTGAATTTTTCGAGATATGTAAATCCGCTTGCATCCGTCTTGTTCACGTCATCAGGATTCTTGGGGTCAAGACCAGCTTCAAGTTCAATTTCATTAGGTATTCCATCTGCATCGTCATCCAGCTTGCCGGTAGGCACTGAAGAACCGATGGCGTGGAGGGCAAACTTGCAAAACGGGCACGTGCCTCCCTCGACAAAGCACGACTGCGGAATCAATTTCTGGCAATCCGGGCTAGGACATCTGGCTATTTTGAAAGGAGCAAGCAGATCAGTGAAATCCTTGTCCCCCTCGGTCCTCGGCGCACCTTCAAGCCATTTCTTCTCTGAATCCAGATTCTTCTTATAATTTATGTCCTCTGGACTTACCTTCTTATAATCAGGTGCTTTTACTGGAAATTTAAGATCTTCTTCCTTAATATCCATGGATTTGCTGAGCGAGAGAATAAGAAGAATCAGTGAAACAATAAATACCAGCAGGAAGGCTGCAAGTATTATTTTCTCATAATGTTTCTTTAGGAATTCCATATTCACCTTTTTTTAATTTCATCAGCGATGTATATCACATAGTCTATCTTTATGTCTGCGACAACATCGGTGGATGCGCCGATAACTGTTGTTCCCGGCTCCTCCTTCTTTACCGTCTTGTCGGCGGCGCCTGGCGCAGCGGGCCGTCCTGCGGGAACAGCCGCAACAGGAGTTCCGGCCTGTGAAGTCCCGGTGCTTATAAGCTTTGTCTCATCAAGAAACTTTTTGAGGGCCAGATCCCTTATTATATAAACCCTGTTCTCCTTATAGGCGTCCTGGAGATTGTTTATGAAGCTCCTGATCGAGGACATTGACCCCATGACCTGCATCTTATAGGTCAATGTAAGGAATCCGCGTCCTTCAATTCCATCAAGCCCCTGGGACGTCAGCGAAGTGAGCACTTTGATATTGGTAGCCTTCATCCTGAACACCAGATCCTCCAGCATCCTATAATGCTTCAATATGAGTGGAATGCGCTCAGGCTGGGGCATGCCTTTGATCACGGAAAACATGGTTGTCTTTTCGGGGACGGAAATCGGCAAAGTATTATTTTCAGTCGATTTAATAAAACTGTTCAGCTTGTTGTCCATGTTCGACACATATGCCGTACACACCTCCGGACTCATGCTCCTTGACAGGCCAAGTCCTTCCATTATAAGAAGGTTTATATTTTCCTGGGTAACTTCCTCAACTGTCTGTTTTTCAAAAGTCGTCTTGAATGCGGTAAGGGCGTTTTCAACTTTCTTGGCATCCTCTTCGGCCTTCTTGGCTTCATCCTCCGCTTTCTTGGCATCCTCTTCGGCTTTCTTGGCGTCTTCCTCCGCCTTCTTGGGATCAGCCTTCTTCGGATCCGTCTTCTTTGCGACCGCCGGTTTTACCTCAGCAGCCTTGGGCTTCCCGTCATCCAGCACATCTCCCATGAACTTAAGGAACACCTGTTCCGGGGCTCCAAGCTTCTTCTCCCTCTCATATGCAATACGCCACTTGGAATAAAGGGTGTTCTCACTCACTCCGAGGGCTTCGGCAAAGGCCTGTATGGCGGACCGGTACGGCTTGCCAAAAACAAGATGTATCTCGTTAACCTTCTGCTGCACCATTGCAATGTCGGAATTTATCGCATCAAGGTTGCCTTTGAGCGGAGCAGGTTTTTCCTCAATCAGTTTCTTGATCTTTTCGCGCTGGACCAGGAGATCCGCCTGGTGCTTCTTCAAGGACATCCACGATTGGATTACAAAGAAGGCCAGCACTATTGAAACCAGCAGGGCGATTCCAAGCACAACAAACAAAACCATGTTTCTTTTGATTAATTCCATAAAGCTACTTATTGAATGGTGTTTTTAATTTTATACACATCTTAAATGTCGAGAAATTGTTCTTCTCATCCTTGGGCGGCTGGAAATCCCTGGTCAGGAGATCTGCGGGCTTGTCAGAAAATACAGCTGTGGAAAGAAGCTTTTTCTTGAAACTGTCGATTTCGGCGGTAGCTCCGAAGAAATATCCTTCGAACTCAATCCATTCCACTTTTCCGGAATCCACGGCTGCACCCTTGCCGGCGCCCTTCTTAGCAAATATCGGGAACATGGGCTTTTCCTTGACCTCTTCCTCGGGTGATGCCGCAGTAACTGCAGCTCCAGCGCCAGCCCCAGTACCAGGAGCAACGCTTATGAGCCACATGTTGTCAGGGATCTTTGCCTGAAGTTCATTGAGTATGTTGATCCAGTTGCCCCTGCCTGAAAGGATGTTCTGGGCATCCCTCAGTTCGCTGACAAGGGAATCCTTCTTCTTGCCTGCGTTGCCCACATCGTCCTTGAGTTTTTCCGTCGACTGCACAATGCTCTGGGCAAGCATAACTTTCCTGCTGTCGATCTTCTCCTGCTTTCCTATCGAGAAATGTATAAGGGCAAGGCACAGCACAAATGAAGCGGCGCTCGCATAGAAGTAAGGTGTCTTGTGCTTGATCTCCTGTATCTTCTTGATCTTTTCAGGGATAAGGGAGATTTCAATGGGGCAGGATGTTATATGCCTCAATCCGAGACCTATGACCTCCGAGAACATATGCGCGACCTCGGCAAGCTGCTCCCTGTTTATGTGGTCAGGAAGCGATACGACCTGGAATGGATTGAAGTATTCGACGGGAATCTTAAGCTTGTCCGAGAAAAACCTGGGCGTAAACGCCATAACAGAGCTTCCGCCGGACAGGTAGAGCTTGACGGGCTTGTTGCCCTTCTCCTGGGAACGATATACGTTTATCGACCTGTTCAGCTCCCCGTGGAGACGGGTCATGACATTCCTGACGATCTTTGAAATCGTCGCGGCAACTTCGGAATCCGGCTCCTCATAGGCGCCGCCCAGCGCGACAAATCCATGTTTCTTCTTCAGTTCCTCGGCATCTTTGAAGGGAATCCCGAACTCCTTGCTGATTTGCTGGGTGATGGAATGCCCTGCAATAGGGATCGGCCTTACAAAGAACCTTCCGCTGTCGATGAATACAAGGCTCGAGCATTTGGAACCGATATTGAGGATCATTATACAGTCGTTACCGCCGACCTCGTTCGCCCGCGCGGCATTGTAGCACGCGACCGGAGCCACGTCCACGACAATAATCTCCTTGCCGAATTTCTCGATGGCGTTCGTCAGGTCCTCGACAACGGTGTCCTTGACGACTATGAACATAACCTCGATCTCGTTTTCCACCCCGGTACTTATGAGCTGGTAGTCCCAGACGACCTCGTCAATCGGGAAAGGCACGTTCTGCTTCGCCTCGTATTCTACAACCTGTTTGACCCTGTCCTCCTTCTCTCCCATCGGAGGAAGCTTCACGACACGGACAAAGGTAGACTGCCCGGAGATGGATATCAAAACTTTCTTGGCCTTGAAATCATGTTCGGCCAAAACGACAGCGAGCTTGTCGGTAAGGGCGGTAAGGAGCTCCTCCTCCTTGAGATCCCCTCCATATTCCGCAAAGGCGAATTTCTCAAGGACGAACTTCCCCCCGGGAGGATAGCTGAATTCCGCAAGCTTGACGCTGTCAGCTCCTATGTCGATCGCAAGAATGGTATCTGCTTTTGCCATAATATTTATATATTGTTTGGGTTATTTTGACAGTTCGGTCTGCTTGACGGTCTCAAAATAATCGTAGTTGAGGAAAGCCCACGGGGTCTTGTCCTGCCCCTGTATTCCGTTCTTCTCCCTGGCGAGTCCGGGCATCTTCTTGGCCTGCTCAAACTTCGCAGTAACCTGGGCGAGCGTCCCCCCTCTTGGAACCTGGTAGCCGGTGGCGATTTCCGCATCGTTGTACTTGAAGACGACCTTGGCGTCAATTTTTTTCAGCTCAGTCTTGTTCAACTTGTTCGACGGGCCCCACCATTTTTCAATTATCCTCGGCGGCACGAAAGCAAGGAGGCGATGTTTTCCGCCATCCAGCGCGAAAGCCCAGTATGTGACTTTTCCAGAAAGCAGCACATATGTTTTCCCATCTTCGGAAGGAAGGAGGATTTCATATTCGGCGGAGGCGTCATCCAGAGCTTCGCCTGTCTTGTTGGAGATGCCTGTCGTGAAACTTACTTCGATCTGGATCCAGTTCCTGTTTGTTATGCCACCCTTCTCCATTACATTTATGACTTTCCATATAGGCGTATTTACAACATCAAGGTCAATGCTTGCATCTTTGATCAGCGCGGCTGCTCTGCCTTGGGCATTTGCCGCCGGAGAAAAGATAAGGACGGAGAGGAAAACAAACGACAGAAAGAAAACAATGGAACAGATTTTTTTCATTGAAAATCTTCCTTTTATCTTGTTTTAACAGACAAAACAGATGAAAAATTACCCCCATACAACAATTTTTGCAAGTAAATATTGATATTTTTTTATTATCTTATAATTGTTTATTTCTTTTCAAGGGAACTATATATGACCAAACACTTAAAAACATGGCTCGCGATACCGGTATTCAACCATTCCGCAAAACTTGCCGGGCTGGTGTCAAAATGCCTTTCAGACTGTCCGGACATTGTTGTAGTGGACGACGGTTCAACTGATCAGGATATCGGAAAAATCCTCTCCGGAATGCCTGTCCATCTTATTACACACAGCAGGAACATGGGAAAGGGAGAAGCTATCAGGAGCGCAGCCAGGTTCATATCAGACAAAGGGGGCGGATACATGATCACAATGGACGCGGACGGGCAGCACCTGCCGGACGTCCTGCCTCTTTTCCTGGACGCAATTGCCGCCAGGCATGGGGCTGTCTTAATAGGGGCAAGGGATTTCACATCCCAGAAGATTCCTCTCGCCAGCAGGACAGGCAGGCGGATTTCAAATTTCCTCGTGGAAATGGAGACCGGATACCGGCTAAGCGACACCCAGAGCGGTTTCAGGGCGTATCCCGTCGCACTGTTCAGCGAAGTGGAATGCAGCTCGTCACGTTTCTCTTTCGAGACGGAAATCATAGTCAGGGCGCTCTGGAAGGGATACAAGGTTGAAGAATTCGGGATGCCTGTGTTTTATCCGAAGGGAAAAGAGAGGATAACGCACTTCAGTCTTATCATGGACAACGCCAGGATATTTCTCCTTCATGCAAGACTTCTTCTCGAAAAGACCTGCCGATGACACAAGCATTTCTACTGTCTGGATGCCGATGGCGCGCCTGCAGGATGAATTGGAGTAAACGCTAGATGCTCTTCATCTTTGGTTCGAGATAGTTTATGCAGCTGTTCAATGTTGCAAGCTGCGGATAGTCGGCTTCCGGGACTTCGATACCATACTTCTTCCTAAGCTCCATTACGATATCGAGGAAATCCATCGAATCCAGTTCCAGCTGATCCCTGAGCTTCTTGTCCGGATCCACGTCCGAACAGTCCCCTTCCGGAAGTATGTCGTTGATAATGCCGATGATAGCGGCTGAAATCTCTTCTCTGGTCATCACGGGCTCCTGATTTTTTACCTCAACAAATATTAAGGGGGACGTAATCTAACATGGTTTTATCAGTCTGCAAATCTTTTTATGATAAGAACCGAATTTATTCCCAGCATCCCGAATGAATTATTTAGGATATGCCTGACTTTTCCGCCTGTATCAAAAGTATCTGTAAGGAGATTGGGCAGTTCACATTCCGGATCTATGGAATCAAGGTTCATGCACGGATGCACCAGGCCGTCGGAAAACGAAGGTATGTTGCCGGCGAGTTCGAGAGTACCTGCGGCCCCCATGGCATGTCCTATGAATCCTTTTGTATTGTTTATATACGGGAACTTGCCTCCACCCCCGAAAACTTTTCTCAAGGCCTCGCATTCCTGGATGTCGCCAGCCTTTGTTCCGGTCGCATGCGTATTGACGAGATCGATGTCGTCCGGCCCGATACCCGCGCTCTTCAACGCCTTAACCATGCATTCGGCCTGTCTTTCCGGATTAGGCAGCACAAAATGCGTACCATCTGAATTCATCGCATACCCGGATATCTCAGCATATATCTTCGCACCGCGCTTCTTCGCGTCGGACAACCTCTCCAGCACATACAGGCATCCCCCTTCCGAGACCACTATCCCGGTCCGGTCCTTGTCGAAGGGCCTGCTCGCCTTGCCTGGATCTTCATTATAGGCAAGCGCGCCCTGGCTCTTGAAGCTCGCGAATATTCCAAAGGTATGGATGCTCTCCGAAACGCCTCCGGCTATTGCCGTATCAACCTCGCCGAGAAGAAGCTGCTGGACCCCCTGGACAACCCCGGCATTTCCGGCGGCGCAGGCCGCCCCGAGGCAGTAATGCGGACCAGTTATACCCATGTTGACAGTGACTTCCCCTGCGGGATTATTGGCTACGGTCCTCGGATTATGGTAGTGGTTCCAGTATTTAACGTCGTATTTGAACTGGCTTATGTTGAAAATCTCATTTTCCGTCTCAACGTTCCCGTGTTCCGTTATACCTATATATACACCGGTCCTGGCGCGGCTGGCGTCGTCTATTTTCATTCCTGCGTCTGCAATGGCCTCATTGGCGCAGAAAATCGAGATCGAGCCAGCCCTGGTGCCGGTCCTGACATCCCTCTTGTTCTGGTATTTCAGCGCATCGAAATGGCAGACCCCGGCATGCACCTGTCCTATGTATCTGAGGCTGATATTCTCTATCTTCGCCTTTTTTGACAGGAGATTCCCCCTGAATTCGGCAAGGGAATTCCCATTGGGGGCCGTAAGCCCGATCCCCGTTATTACTATCCTTTCAGAATTCTTCAGCATCAAATATCCTCGTAAAATAAATTTGCTTTAAAAAACCGTCAGCCTTATATTCCAGGCAGTTCAGTTACGGCAAAATTATAATTTATAACCCGGAACAATATTATACAATATGATTTCAGGAATGGGCACGGATATTGTTGAAATTTCAAGGATCAGGAAACTCCTCAGGAAAAACTCCAGGGAGTTCCTCTCCAAGGTGTTTACCGAAAGCGAACTCAGGGAGGCAAGCGCAAAAAGGAACTCTGCCGAATATCTCGCAGGAAGGTGGGCCGTCAAGGAAGCCCTCTCAAAAGCCCTGGGCTGTGGAATCGGCGCCGAATGCAACTGGAAGGATATAGATACGGCAAACGATCCGAAGGGGGCCCCGAAAACTACATTGACCGGGGTTGCGCTCAAGTCGTCGCGTATGAAGAAGGTTAAAAGAATTCACGTTTCGATAAGCCACGAGAAGGATTTCGCAAGTTCAACGGTCATTCTGGAAAGATAACTAGGATGAAAACAATAACATCAGCGCAGATGAAGGAGCTCGACAGGCTCACCATTGAATCAGGCACAAGCGGGGAGACCCTGATGGAGCGGGCCGGAACCGGCGTCGGCAGGCACATCCTTGAATTCATCTCCTCCATCCATCCGTCTCACACCAGGAGGATTGTCCTGCTGGCCGGCAAGGGAAACAACGGCGGAGACGCATATGTCGCCGCAAGATTCCTCCATGGCAATACACAGATACCGCTGCGAATGATCTCCGTATGCGGAAAGGACGAACTCTCAGGGGATGC
>CAZDNQ010000117.1:0-10821 GCA_964506605.1 uncultured Victivallis sp.
TCCATAATGGGCAATATGAGGGCTCCGGATTTCAATACAACGGATCTGAGCGGACGATCCTTGCTCCATCTCGCCGCCGAGAAAAACGATCTGAAGCTTGCTGAACAACTGCTATCAGCCGGAGCAGATGTAAATGTCAAAGGAACCATAGGATTTACACCACTGCATGCTGCCGCAGGCAAAGGATATCAGGACATGGTTAAATTTCTATTCGAGAAAGGTGCTGACCTTAAAATCCTGGACGAAGAATTCTCAATGACTCCATTGCATTGGGCCGCGAAGAACGGTCATTCCGAGATAATTGAATATCTCATCTGGAAGGGAGCAGATGTAAACGCAAAAAGTGAATTCGGAGAAACACCTCTGCATGAAGCCGCAAAGGCAGGGCATGAAAAAGCAATAGGTATTCTTATTGATAGCAATGCTGACATCGAGGAAAAGGATGGGAATGGATGGAGTCCTCTTTTCAATGCCTCTTCATGTGGGAAATTAGGCGCTGTCAAGCTTCTCCTGGGCAAGGGGGCGGATATAAAATCAGTGGACAAAACAGGTTGGACTCCATTGCATGCCGCAGTGAACAGCAACCATGCTGCAGTTGCAGAACTGCTGATTGAAAAAGGCGCAAATATTAACGCAAATGACAATAAGGGTATTTCAGCGTTAGGCGTGGCTATGGGAATTAGGGAGTCATCTCTTGTTGAGTTCCTGATTAAGAAAGGGGCTGATGTCAACTCAAAATCAGAAAATGGGAGTTCTCCATTGCATTGGGCGATCAGTAATCACAACAAGGCTTTAGCGGGAAATTTAATTTCAAAAGGGGCTGAGGTGGACGCAAGGGATGGTCTTGGAGTGACGCCATTGCTTGAGGCCGCCAGATGCGGTGACAAGGAAATAGTGGAACTCCTTATTTCTAAAGGTGCGGATATAAATGCAAAGGATGTAGCAGGGCAGACTGTGCTGCACAAGGCTTCCTGTCGTGGCAATACAGCCATCATCCAGCTTCTGATTTCGAAAGGACTTGATGTCAATGCCAGGGATAAATCCGGGAGCACTCCGTTGCATCTTGCTGCCGAGAGAACTAATACTTCTGCAATCGACCTGTTTCTTGAAAATGGAGCTGAAATCAATGCTGAAGACACCGATGGAAATGTCCCACTGCTTAGGGCGATAGATGGGATTCAGAGAGATCCGTATGCGACAGTTGAACACCTTTTTGCGAAGGGAGCTAAGATAAACATAGTCAATAAAAAGGGAAGGACGCCTTTCCACGGTGTCGTGGAAAATAGACATGCTGATGAAAAAGAACGTATTGGACTCATAAACTTTCTTGTCAAGAATGGACTTGATATTAATGCCAGAGATGAGAAGGGGGAAACTCCGCTCTTAAAGGCGGTTAATAGAGGCAAAGGAGACGAGAGCCTATGCAGTCAGTTGATTAAGATGGGGGCTGATGTAAATATCAAGGATAAGACGGGAAACACTCCGCTTCATAAAGCAAGCGAAATCGGCAATATCCAGCTGATGAAGATGCTTGTTTCCGGAAAAGCCGATATCAATGCAAGGAATTTATGGGGCAGAACACCTTTGAATGACGCCGTTGATGGATCGGAAAAGTGCGCAGTTGAATTTCTGATAAAAAGTGGTGCTGAAGTCAATGTCAAGAATAACAAGGGCGTTGGAATCCTGATGGGCGCTATTAATCACGGAGGAGCCGATATAGCTGGATTGCTGATCAAAGTTGGCGCAGATGTCAACTCCAAGGATGAATTGGACAGAACTCCGCTGATGAAGGCAATTGAGAACAATATGCCATCTTTGGTTGGAAGTCTTATAGACGCAGGAGCCGAAATAAAGGGGAAGGACGGTTTTGATGGTTCTGTATTATTTTACTCCATGAGAAACATTGATATTTTTAAATTACTTGTAGAAAAAGGAGCTGATATTGAGGAGAAGAATACTCGTGGAGAGACTCCCCTGATGGTAGCTGCCGAAAATAACATTGCACCGATTGTCGAGTATTTGCTTGTTAAAGGAGCAGATATTAAAGCAAAGGGCATGTACGAGATGACAATTCTTCATTATCTGGTTGAAAAGGAATGGGATGACAAGAAGATATGTATGATGCTCGTTAGCGAGCTACTTGCAAAAGGATTAAATGTAAATGATAGGGACAAGGTTGGTGAGACACCCCTGTTTTTGGCTTTGGAAAGCAGAATGCCAGAAGTTGCTGCCCTGCTTATTGATAAGGGAGCTGAAATAAAAATTAAAAGCGAATTTGGTAAGACGCTGCTCCATTCGGCAGTACTTGGAGGTGAGTTAAACATGGTAAAGCGTTTGATTGCATGTGGATTGGATATCAAGGCGAAGACGAACGATGGTTATACGGCGCTACATTATGCTGTCCGGAGCGGCGACAGCGCAGATATTGCCCAGCTATTGATTGATAATGGAGCTGAGACTGAGATAAACATAAAGGCATCTGATGGCAACACACCCCTTCATCTGGCCGTAATATGCAGGAATTACAAGGTGGCTGAATTTCTCATTTCAAAAGGCGGATTGTATGATATCAGGAACAATGAGGGGAAAACCGCACGTGAAATATTTGAGGCTTGGGAAAACGAAATTACTGAAGATGGGAAGGAAAGATTATGGGAGGGTATAATAGGCAATTGGAAGAAAGAACTGAAAGCCAAGGATTCGAATGAAAATACTATATCACCTGTCAAGGAAAAGAAATGAATTATTGTTCATATTTCCGTCTTTGCTCCCTATCATTCAGCTTTGAAACATTTAAGGGATAATTTTTCTAAGACTGAAAAGAATCTGTGCAATAATGACAAGGGAGAAGTTTCAGGAAAGGATGGGACAAGTGGTGAGGCGATGAAGAAGAACAGTAGGGGTGGCGATTGGCGATCCTGCAGAAAGCAGGCAAAGGAAACCGTTCCGATTCATTTTAAGATTTATGTTATTTGCCGGACTAGATAAACAGTATGCTGTAGCAAAAAACTAAATCCAGGGATTTCCTGCCCCACGAAAGCTCGGGAGTTTGTCGGGCTATTCGCGTTGTATGGGCAGGATGGACAGGGGACAGAGAACGAAGTTTATGAGGGAGACGGGGAGGATGGGGCGGTTGGAACCTTGACTTTGTTTAAATTAGATATACAATTCACAACAGACATATGGTTGAGAACGAAGTAAAGGAGATACAGATATGAACTCAATGGATAGAACAAAGCCTTTCCGAGTACTATCACTTGATGGTGGCGGGATGCGAGGCCTATATACAGCGATCTTGCTTCACCGATTAACGATGCGATTTTCAGAACAACAAAAATTGCGTGAATTGGATATCGGCAAGGGGTTTGACTTGATTGTCGGAACGAGCACTGGGGGAATACTCTCCACTGGCCTATGTTTCGGACTCCCTATTTCCAAGATCATTGATTTATACCGGAACGTCGGACCGAAAATATTTCAGCACCCCCAGCCACAAGGAAAGTTTGGTTTCCTGTGTTGGGCAGCGCGATCATTTTTGAAACCGGCTAACTCATCTGTCCCGCTTCGGGAAGCGCTAGACGGTCTTTTTGGCAGCACGACAATAAAGGAGTTGTATGAACGTCGCCAAATAGGCTTATGTCTTACGGCAGTAAAGATGCTGGATGAGAAATTCCGAGTGTTTAAGACACCCCATATTCCGACAAAGGATCTTGATAATCCGTATCGACTTGTCGATTTGTGCATGGCGACCAGTGCTGCCCCGATATTTTTACCACTCGCTGGCATCCGTTCCCCCCGAGATGACAAGGTGCTGGAAAGCTATGCTGATGGCGGGCTCGCTGCTAACAATCCTGTCCTTATCGGCCTGATCGAGGCGCTACAACTAGCTCAATCAACTCAGCCTATTCATATTTTGTCAGTAGGAACATGCTCCGCTCCCGAAGGCATGCTTCTCAATGAAAGCGCCTTAAACCGTGGATTATGGCATTGGAAAGCTGGCGCAAAAGCCCTTACGTTATCAATGAACGCGCAGGCATCCAGTGCAGATTACGCCGCACATTTTCTGGCCAAGTGCCTTTCAACGGATGCTCGAAGAATCAGCATTGTGCGCTTTCCTGAGGAACGCCGTTCTGAGGCGCACCTGAAATTTCTTCAGATGGATCTTGCTTCACAAGATGCCCTGCATGCGTTCGCCACATTTGGTGCAGATGACGCAGTTGCCGCTTACCGTCTTTGCCAAGAAGAAGGGAAGAACGAGCAGGGGAAGATAATCGCCGATACTTTTCGCAGTATGCCCGAACTAACCGATAAAAACCAACAGGAGATAAAGCCATGATCGATTGCAGCAGGGAAATAAGAAACTTCCACGATGAGAGAGTTAAGTTGTCGGAGGAAACAAGGAAAAAGCTTTCATCCCAAGCCGAGGCAAATGAGCAACGGCTCAAAGATGGTTTGAAGAAGGCGGAAGAACCATCGCCAGTCAAATTCGTTTCGCAAGGTTCGTATGCGATGCGAACAACGGTTCAGCACCCAGAAAATGATTACGACATTGATGATGGCGTAGTCTTTACAAGAGAATCACTGAAAGGAAAACAAGGTGCAGATAAAACGCCTCTGGACGCTAGGAAGATGGTTTGTGAAGCACTAAGCGATGACGCATTTAATCGCGAGCCGGAGGTTCGCAACAACTGCGTTCGCGTCTATTACAATGAAGGACATCATGTGGATATGCCTGTTTATAGGATGGAGACCCCTGACACAGAAAGTACGCTTTATGAGCTTGCGAGCACGGAATGGAAAAAGTCCAATCCAGAAGCAGTGACTGATTGGTTTCAAAAACAAGTGAACGCAAAACATTCTACACAAGAAAAGGAAGGGCACCACCAAATGCGCCGGTTGGTGAGGCTCTTAAAAAAATTCGCCATTAGCCGCGATAGTTGGAATATGCCGAGTGGCTTTATACTCACGGTGTTAACTGACGAGGGCTACTTCAGCTACGATGAGTTTGATGATCGCGCACTTTATAATCTAATGAAATCAATCAAGTCCCGTTTGGATGGAACACTGGTCGTCCAACACCCTGTGCTTTCAGAAACACTCACAAAGACAAATGAAGACTCCTGCATGAAGGAATTGCTCGATAAGCTAGAATGGGCTATTTCAGAATTGAAGATTATTGAAACGACCGATTCAAGAAAAAAAGCGCTCAAGGCCTGGAAATCAATTTTTAATACTGACTATTTTGATGATGAAATCGATAAATGCGAGTCCAAGTCGGCTTCGTTTGTCATTGCAGGCAACCAGCCCGTTCAGCCTGTCCATAAAGCCGGAGGAGGTCGCTTTGGGTGAGATTGGAATACAGCTAAGGTTGGCTAGAGATTTAGCAATAGGACAACTCGACGAGTACCTGTCAAAAACATCAGGAGCCAAGCGTCTTAGAGATAAAGACGTTCCTATCCGTTTCGGCGGATTTCACGCTGCATGGGGGATTGTGCTTGAAGTTAATGGAGAAACGTTTGAATTTATAGCCTTGGCTCGAGATGCATTTCCATTTGAACCCCCGGAAATCTACTTCACCGACATGTCAACTTTCTTGCGATTCCCTCATGTTGATAACAAAGGCAAACTCTGCCTTACAAATGTCGCGGCAACATTCTCACCGAATCTTGTCACGGAAACTTTTGAATTTCTAATTCAGGAAGCCCGGAAGTTGATCGACGATTCTCTCGCCGGTAGGAACGAGCAAGACTTTATTCAGGAATTCCAGAGCTACTGGCATAACCTGCCAATATTCAACCAAAAGAAATATTGGTCTATGTTAAGGACGACGTCGCCAACCAGAATAGTGCAATATTACACTACCAGTGGATTCACTCTGTTTGGTGAGAGTGAAGATGAAGTTAAGATGTGGTTGAAAAAATATTGTGGGGGTGTTGTTTCCAAAGGGTTTTATACAAAGCCCGCAGTTCTGATTTGGTTGAATACACCTCTTTCACCGAAGCAATATCCTAAGACTGCGCATGATATTTTAACTTTAGCTCGAAATGCGACACGTGACGCCGATGTCCTTCTGAGAGCCTCAATACCAACCGAACCTGGAAACCTTCCACTGATGCTTGGATTTGATAGCAAGACGGGGCCAATTTTAACAGGTGCCGAATTGTACGAGCCAAAGGGGGCGAATCCTTCCACACCGATGAGGCAAGAGATCTCACGTAATTTTGGTTTTCGCCCAGGTCACGTTCCTAATCAACTTTTGCTTCTCCGTTATTTTGGCAACAGAAAACTGGCGGTGACAGAAGTTACACGGGTTGATGCAGCGTGGTGTCTCAATCGTGGGGGAAGTGGTTGCAATAGTGTACTGTTTGGCAAGAAAATAGCTATTGTAGGATGTGGATCTCTTGGTGCAGACCTGGCCCTCATGCTTGCGAAATCAGGCGTAGGCAGATTCATTCTCATAGACGATGACTTGTTGAACTGGGGAAATGTCGCCCGACATCTTCTCGGAGGCGAATACGCAGGGCAGGCGAAAACCTCAGCTTTAGCGAATTATCTAGTAAAGCAAATGCCATGGCTTAAAATATCGGTCGAGTCGTGTGCGGTGGAGACTTTGGTTTATAATCGGCCAGAAGTTTTACAGGAGTGCGACCTCGTCATTTCAACCACTGGTGATTGGACTTCCGACTGTATCATCAATGCAGCGAAACGGACATTTGAGAGTTTTCCGCATGTTATCTTTGGGTGGACCGAAGCCTACGGTATTGCCGGGCATGCTTTGGCGGTGCTCCGTCGGGGTGGATGTCTATCGTGTGGAATGAGTGAATTCGGGGTCTTTGATTTGAGGGTTACGGAATGGCCTGAGGGAAGACAACCGCTCTTACAAACAGCAGGCTGCAACGATCTCTATCAGCCCTATGGTATTACGGATGTTGCATCCACAAAAGCCATCATAGCTGAACTTGCACTGGACGTTTTGAACAGGAATGTCCAGGAAAGTATGTTGCGGACGTGGATAGGCGATACTACACGTTTGGAAACATGCGGTGGTATAGTTCACAGCAAATGGCATGCACATGTGATCCCGGGCAAAACAGATCGGAAAACTTTTCTTCAATGTTGGGATGTCAACCCGAAATGTCCACTATGCAATTGAAAAATATAAAGCAACAGCCTGAGCTTCGATACGAGTCTAAGCGAATGGGCACGGTTATATGCTTTTCTCCTGAAGTTGTGGCACACTTTATAGCACATCGTCAACAGGGTAAAATTAAAACCGAGTTGGGAGGCCAACTGTTCGCGGAGTTCTTGGGGAACGAAGTTCATGTGGTTCTGGCTACTGAACCAAATACTGCAGACAAGCGCGGTTGGGCCTGGTTTAAGCCGAATCAACTCAGGCAGAATGCCGAGATTAAGAGGTTGTTCAAAGAGGGGCGTCATTTCGTTGGTGACTGGCACACTCATCCTGAATTCGAGCCCAACCCATCGTCCTGGGACATGGAGAGCATGGAGGACTGCTTTATTAAATCGCGCCATCAGCTCAAGGGGTTTGTGATGGTGATCGTTGGGCTTGCTGAATTTCCAGACGGACTGTGGGTAAGCATTCATTGCAAGTCATCTTGGGAACGCCTCGCCATGGTGAATAAAGATTGTCGCGGATACCGACAGCCTTCTATATCATAAAGGTATTCATAGCTAAAAAGAGGCGACTGCCTCCATTATTATTTTCCCTTCCTCATAATCTTCCTCACCGATGCGACCGTCACGATCACCGCAACTGCCACTTCTGCAATGTCCTTAATTCTCCTGAGGGCCTTACTCATAGTATTCCATTCTCCTTTGCTTTTAGAAGAGGCCACTGGCGATGCCTGAAGGTCAGTGCAGATATTCCAAAGGAACACCTGCACCAGCCTTTTGCATTCCTGCATTTATTCTTTTATCCGAACATAGTCTGTGCGATGTTGGACTGTTCGGGGTCGTCCAGTCTGTCGATCTTCATGTGCTTCCATTCGTTCCTCTCGCGGAGACAGCGGATGTCGCGCTCCCACACGGACTCACTGCCGGCATCGACAAGGATCGAATCACCCATGAACTCCTTGATTTCCTGGGCAATCTCCCTCTTGAGCTGAGTTACCCTTGCCGCCGATACTGAGAATAACCGAGTGATGTCGCTGGTGCCGTAGCCAAGCATCAGTTCCTCGACTATTCGACGCTTCCTGGCGTTCAGGGTATCAAGGAACGCATCCCAGTCGATCTGCCTGAGAACTTTACTTGCCATGTCTTCGCTCTTGCAAGCTATCGCATCACCTACTGTCATGTCATCCTCATCTCCGACAGGCTCCTGCATTGAGCAGACGGCTCCATCATTGTCCATCTGGAATCCAGGTGAGAGCACGTCGGTGCGGATGTCACCGTATGAACGGCGTCCGGACTTAGTCCGCTGGATGCTGTAGTAGGCGATGGAATGCGGCAATGGCACCTTGCCGGCCTTTTCCATGGCTTCGACCATCTCAGCCGCCGAAGCGGTAGCATCCTGGACCAGTTCCTCCGGATCTTCGGAACCCATCGGTCTGACAGTTCTGGGAACCGTGTTCCGGATGATGGGGTAGATTTCTTTTTCAAGCATCAGAGCTGCTGAAGGGCTCATAATTTCCTCCCGTTGTTATTCTTAAAAGGCCCGAAGTTGCTCCGGGACAGTGAGAGGCGTCTCTCAGAATATGATGACAAAAAATAGGAGGAATTTATTGGGTAGGGGTAGGGGGGCAAGGCGTTATTCATGATATTCTTAGATGGAAGTTTATCTTTAATGATGTACTATGGCTTTTAAGTATTAAAGGATAGATTTTTATCGAGGAAAAGTTTGGTCCCAATTTGGTCCCACGTGCGGTTGTTTATGGCGGTTTAAGGTGGTCTTGAAAAGAATAAAATGAGGCTAAGTGCTTAATGCAGAGGTTGTTTTAATAGGCTCATAACCTGGAGGCAGTTGGTTCGATTCCAACCCCCGCTACCATTCTTTGTAACTACGTTGATAATCAGCAAGATGCAGAAGGGGCCGAAGCTCATGTGTCCAGTTTTTGACACAAACGTTAAGCTTAAAAAAGACAAGCAGAAAGGCCCTGAGCTTATGGCTAATGACACCAAGTATCTTACCCAGATTGGCGACACCTGGTATTTTGATTTCAGAATTCCTGTCAAATTAAAAAGAATTTTTAAGATTGACAGATTCAGGCATTCTCTCAACACGGCAGACTATAAACACGCAAAATATATCAGGGACAAATATCTGATGCCGGTATTTGCAGCGCAGTTTGCCCAGGAGTTTATTGAATCAGCTTTGCAGACGCTGGATATTGCGAAGATTGATTTAGACAAAAAATCAATGGAGTTCCTGTCCTTTGTAAATCGCAAGAATTCTGATGTAAAACCAATGACACTTCGTGAAATCTGCGACTATTATATCAAGTGTTATGAAAAATCACGTAAGGCCGATTCATCGATAGCAAAATTTAAAGCCACAACCAATTCTCTTTGTTCAATACTCGGTGGAGAGACAAGTGCTGAAGATGTAACGGACAAAGACATAATCAGTTTAAGGGATATCCTCCTGAGCCTTCCTGTTGGTTGGCAGAAGAGAAATAAAAATGATAAGACTGAATTATCGCCAGCAGAAGATGGCGAAAGAGCTATGAATCCGAACAGCATCAAAGATGAGATTCAGCGTATTAAGTCGATATTTACAAGGGCGATTGATGATAAGAAAATTATCAGAATAGACAATCCAGCCGCAAAAGTTAAAGTAGATTCTGTTAAATCGGAACAAAAGATACCTCCTTCCGGTGAAAATGTTGCCAAATTGTGTGATATGAAAATGACACGCTCTAAAAACTATGATGCTGAATCTTGGAAATATTTACCGGTATTTGCCCGTTATACAGGATGTCGCATAGGAGAACTTGCCATCCTTAAAGCGGAAGACATAGTTGAGAAACAAGGTATTCGATGTCTATTTGTGACGGCTCGCGGAAAAACTGAAACGGAAAGAGGTAAGCTGAAGACAGAAACCTCAGAGCGTTTTGTTCCTGTAAGCAGTATACTTTCCCGGCATCTTGATATGATTCTTTTAAAACACAAGACAGGTTATTTGTTCCCAAAGTGCGGAAACTGGTTAAATGAAAGAAGGAAAATTCGGAAACCAGCCCACTCCTTTATAAAAGATTATAACCGATATGCAAAGAAAATAGATCCTCAACATAGTTTTCACTGTTGGCGTGTGTATGCAAATACTCAAATGGCTGATGCTGGGATTGATATTCTTGACAGGGAAGCAATTTTAGGGCATAAAAGCGACAGAATCCAGAGAGTATACACTGCTGAAAATATGCAACGTCTAAAGAGGGCGGTGGATACAATAAACTAAGCCTTTATTCTGCCTAATTGCGGCTGAGGCTTATACCCAGCAGAAAGTTTTAAAAGTAAATTCTCAATGTCAGGAACATGGTAGAGTTTCGTCCCCTGCTGGTTTTCATCGTTGAACTTTACGGAACGGATATATCCGCAGTCTGTCCAATGGTCAAGCTTGCGATATCCAATATTGAACATCCGCAAAATGTCCCTTTTCTTTAGCCACTTGGGCTCAGATTGAATTATGACATTATTCATCTTTCCACTTAGCTTTATTTCGGCCATTTTAATTATATTATGTTCTTGTGCTGACAGAGACAATAGAACTTGGGTCTTGATTTATAAAGCGTTAATAGCATAATAGATAGCTTAATGATTATTAAGTTTTCTTAAGCGATTTATAGAGTATTTGTTGATAAGCGG
>CAZDNQ010000118.1:0-10813 GCA_964506605.1 uncultured Victivallis sp.
AGGAAATTGAAAAACGCATCCATCTCGCCGTTCTTGAAACCTTGCGGGGAAGTCCATAGTGCTGCATTTGGATGGAACCGGCGTACATTTGCGATCTGCTTTTCCAGCAGGGGGACCAGGAGATGGAGCGGCGTCTTGCCAGGATCTCCTCCCGGCACAAAAATGGCGTCAACGCGGCAGAGTTTTGAAAAAACATCTTCCCACTCACGCATGGAAGCATCCACGTCTTCTGTCCTGGAGTAGTCACCGAGGAGTGGATACCACACCCATACGTCCAGGCCGTAGCTGTCAATTATTTCCGCCATTTTAACCATCATCTCCATCCGCGGCAGGGGAAAATGCGGGCTGTCGGCCACTCCGCCGGTGTTTGGAGGAAGCAGTTCGATCGCGTTGGCGCCCCATAGGGCCATTTCCCGGATATAGCGTTCCCACTGCGGCAGATCCCAGCCGGTATAGCTGTTGGGAAGCGGACGATATCCCAGTTGATGTCCACGGAGCGGCCAATGAGGAGCAGTCGTAATGGAAAAAGGAAGAGGCAGCGCAAGGGATTGGCGCGATATGACCAATGAGCGCAACAAACGGCCGACGGCATATAGGACGCCCCGTGCATCCTGGCCGGCCAGGACCACCCGGGATGATGCCGCGTCGGCATGGATTGTGAATCCTTCCGCCGGCAAATCCTGATCCCGGCCCTGCCATGCATCTCCCGTTTCCGGGAATTGGAGTTTGAGGGCGGCCCGTCGGCCAACCAGAATCACAGGCGTACCGGCAGGCGGTAGGACTTTCCCCACGGCCAGGCGCCGATGCGTACGCAACTCGATTTCTTCAACTAGCGCGGCCACGGCACGGGCCTCTGGTGAAGTAATCTCTTCTGGGATGACGATTATGGCATCTTCAAGCGGAAGCAAACTGGTATTAGGCGACATATAGTTGCTCCTTGCTTAAAACAGTTCCAGATTTTCTCCGCCAATCATTTCAGAGTTCCTCCGACACCTTGGCCAGAGGCTTAGGAGATGGAGGAATATCCTCCTCCCATTTCTTCAGCGCCATGCGCAGTTCTTCTGCAACAGCCGGCTCTTCAGACAGCCTGTCCTTTGTCTCCCCCATGTCTGCGGCCAAGTCATATAGCTTTTCGCCATTGGAATCAACCAGCAGCTTCCATTTCCCGCGGCGCACGGCCTTCTGGGCACCCATTCTCCAGAAAAGCGTCCTTTCAGGAATCGGTTCTCCCTTGGAAATAAGCGGCCAGAAGCTGGCTCCGTCGAATTGCGCTTCTTTCGGCTTCCCAAGCCCGCATGCATCGAGAATGGTCGGGAATATGTCCATCAGCATAAGGCAGGAATCCTCCGTCTTTCCAGGCTTAAGGACCCCGGGCCAGCTCGCGATGGCGGGAATGCGCTGTCCTCCTTCATTGAAAGATCCTTTTGCACCTTTGCATGGAACATTGTCCGCCACAAGGTGATGTCCGCCATGATCAGTGGTGAATATGAAAATAGTGCGATCCTCAATCCCCAGTTCCCTGATGCTGTCCAGGATCCGCCCGACATTCTTGTCCATGGCCTCCACCATCTCACGGTATGTCTTCTTCGGATCCGCGCTTTGTCCATACTTGTTTTCCGCCGAATCATTGTTTGCCCCCGGTTTGAACAATGGTTCGTCATTTGGCCCCTGAAACGGGAAATGAACGAGGAAATCGGCTACGTGCATGCAGAATGGCTTGTCACGGTGTGTCTGCATGAATTCAATGGCGTGTTTTGCGATGAGGTCGGAGACGTATCCTTTTTCCTCAACGGGCTTCTCTCCATTCCACAGGTTTGGCCTGCCCCAGCGGGTCACATGGGAATGATGATCCATGCCTCCGCACAAGCCGTAGAATTCGTCAAACCCCGATTTCACAGGAGAGTCCTCAGGCATATAGCCGGTATGGTGGACCCCGAAGAAGCCGGTGGCGTATCCATTCTTCTTAAATGCGTGCCCGAAGGTATAGGCGTCCTTCGACATCGCAGGATAATCCCTGCTGTGGTGGTTGAGGACATATTCAAGTCCTACCCGCTGCTGGTAGCGGCCTGTCAGAAGCGCCGCCCTGGACGGGCTGCACATGGAGCCATTGGAGTGGAAATCGGTAAACCGGATACCTTTGGCGGCCAGCCGGTCAATATTCGGGGTACGGTGAGAGGAATTTCCGTAGCACCCCAAATCTCCGTACCCGAGATCAGACGCCAGGAAAACAACTATGTTCGGCTGTCGTGTCATGGGAAGATCCTTTATATTTGATTCAGCACCTGCGAGCTTAAGTGACAGGGCGCCCAATCCCACTGTCCCAGCTGATAAGAGAATGAATTCACGCCTGTTGATCGATTTCATGGGGACATCTCCTTAAATAATCCTTTGCCTGCCATTCCATAATTTCCTTATATCTACTGTAAAAAATAAACTCCATTTTTACAATACTAAAACTGTTACATAAGCTATGCTCCTGTTACCTTTCATTGGAGCGATAATTTCCTTTTCGGAGCCAAAGAGTGGGAGGTTCACAGAAAGCTGTTCCAACATTTTCGATTTCGCCAATCAATCCGCATTTTTCCCGGATGCCAGGAAAACTATCATGTTCGGTTTCCCTTCCACGCTAGGCTTCCTCTCTTCTTAGTGCTAAGACTATCCATATCTGGAAAACTGCCTAGTATTTCAATTTCCGGGACAATTCCGGAAATTGATCTGTCCTGAATGGAGAAGCAGGGAGATCATCCTTGCCATACAGATTGCATGTTGGGTTCTCAGCCCAGGCATATCTGACAGCTACCGGATTCGGAACTTTGTCCGACCATACCAGGACCGACTTCCCATCGATCTTGGCATCAGCCCAGACCCAGGCCCGATCCTCTCCGCAAATCGCGAACCCTTCCAGCTCGCTCCCGGGGCTGTTCGGCTTGAGCGGCGCAGTTTCTTCCCTCAAGGTATTGACCTGATAGACTTTTGGCAGCGGCTTTGCCACAAGTCCATTTTCCGCATGATCGAATTCAATCCGGATTTTTCCTCCTTCAACTTTCATCGAACGATAGATAGGGCCTGAATAAGGATTCCCTTTCCCATATGTCTTGGACAGTGCGATTTTCGCAAGCCTTTCGCCTGCCTCCCTCTTGTTTCTCGGATGTATGTTGTCCGATTCTCCCAGATCTATCAGTACGGCCATTCCGGTATTCGGCAGCTGGAGGGCCATCAACTGTGCCTCGCGCAGCTCCGCCCATCGGCTTTCTTCCGGCTGCAGATTCTTGTCCCTGTTGTTGGCCAGCTGACAGTAGTAGAACGGGAGGTTCTCCTGCTTCCACCGGGTCCTCCAGTCCTTGATCATCAGAGGAAATGCCCTCCGATACTGATAGGCGCGGGTTGCATTTCCTTCACCCTGGTACCAGATGACGCCCCTGATCGGAAAATTCACAATAGGATTGATCATCCCGTTGAAGAGAGATGCCGGGATCGCGTTGGATCCGTCCGGTTCATCATGGCCTGGGACAAAGCGCAGGACGGGAACCTTGGCGGCAGTCTTGGAATCAAGCGGCGGCAACGCAAACTCGGCCTTTGCCATCCATTGGTCACCGAACTGCTGTGAGCCCACCTTCATCTTCTGTATGAACTTGAACCGGGATACCGGTGAAAAGATCCTGACTGCCAAGGTGTTTTTCCCGGATCTGACAAGGTCTGCCGGCAGATCGTATCGCCGGTAGAACGGAGTTCCCGGATATTCCTTGTAAGTCATCTTCGCTATTTCCTTGCCGTTCCAATAGACAGTTTCAAATCCTTCGATGGCTCCGAGCGAAAGCTCGAGGGGCTTCTTCCCTTCGGCGGCAGGAAGTTCGATGTCCTGGCGAATCCAGATCGCCCCCTGTTCCGGAATCCCGTCAGCTTTTATTACACCGTGAAGCTTGACAGGTTTCCAGTCGTCCATGGAGACTGACTCACCTGCGAATGCAGATACGTTTTCAGTCGGCCTGTCCTCGCGGCTATTTTCCTTCATAAAGGCTTCAAGAGTTTTTACAAATTCCTCCTTCTGTGCCGGGTATCCCTGAGCTGACTGCAGCAGCTTCTCCATTCCAGCCTTCAGCTCGGGATCGGTGGCCAGGGCATCGGCGCTGGTCCAGGATTCCACATGCGTCCCTCCGCAGCTGGCAAGAATGAGACCGACAGGCGACTTCAGTTCCTTCTGAAGATCCTTTCCGAAGTAATAGGCGACCGCGGAAAAGTATCTTGATGTGGCCGGACCGGCAATCTTCCAGCTCCCTTTGCAGTCCTCGGCCGGTTTTGACTCGGGATTCCTCTCGACTTCAAAGTGGCGCAGCATCGAGTTTACGATCGCAAATTCCTTGTCGGAATCTATTGTGCTCTGCAGGGGCAGTTGCATATTGGACTGTCCTGACGCCAGCCAGACTTCGCCTACCATGACATCCTGAACCTTCAGCTCATTCCTACCTTTCACAACAAGTTCGAACGGTCCTGCTCCGGACTCCTTCAAATTAAGGTTCACCAGCCATTTTCCGTCCTTCCCCGCCTTTGTGCTGGCTGTTAGTTCCGACAATGTGACAACAACTGTCTCATCCGGTTCCGCCCATCCCCATATTGCCGTCGAATCGCCTTTCAGCAGGACCATGTGATCTGAAATTATGGCCGGCAGTTTCACTTCAGCCGAGGAAAGATGTGATAAGAATACCAGCAATCCTGTCAAAAACATCTTTTTCATTCTTGCTTCCTTTTAGAGGGTTCCTCTATTATTTCAGTTTAGCTTAGATGAGATCATCATGCCTGTGCCCCTGGTTCGCATTGTTTATCGAAAAGTCTCCGGATATACTCATGATAGCCAGGAGAGGTGATTGCATCCTGCCTGGCTGAAAGGATCTCCCTTGCAACTGTCGCCGTATTGGGCAAAGTCATTCCTTCGATCCTGATTTCAGGCGCCACGATGGCTTCATGCATGTGCTGCGCTTCCGCATTCAACGGGCAGACATCCTGGCACGTCTCACAGCCGTATAACCACCGTTCGAGCTGTCCGGGGGTCTTCGGCATGATTCGCCTGGGTTCGTCGGGGTGTCTGTTGACCATCGACAGGCATCGCATCGGATCAATCTGATATCCGACGGGCGAAATGGCCGCCACCGGACATGATGCAATGCATAGTCCGCATTTCTCACATTGCGGATGCACGATCCGTTCCTGTGCCGTAGACGGATCTTCAAGTATTGCGTCCGTCCCGAGTGCGGCAATGCCGACATATGAACCGAGTTCGCCAGCGTAGAACATCGCATTTCGACCAATGAAACCCAACCCAGCCCGGCACGCCGCCGCACGTTGCGGCACATCCAGAGTATCTGCGCGGCATCCGTGCGCCTTTAAAAACTCAGCCATAGCCTTTGTCTTGGGGTTGACTGTATTCCAGCAAGCGCGTACGTAGTTCGACAGCCTGAAGTCTTCAGGCCGGTCGCTTGTCTCCACGAAGTAGTCCATGACCAGTACAACCACCGTCCTGATTCCTTCTGGAATCTGTCCTGCCTTTAAGAATGCAGTCTCAGCACGGTAAGCGATATGACGGTATTCGTCGCGCTCGCGAATTGTCTCAAGATATCGGGGGAAGTCGGACGCAGCAAACCATCCAATGGCATGTATGCCGTTGGCTTGGGCGAAGTGCTTGAGGTCTGCCGCTGTCAACATCTTAATTACCTTACACCAAGTATGGCTTTGTTTTTTTCAACTGTCTTTCTCACCAGCAGGCCATCAATATCCCTCGGCTCTTTCTTCTTTTTCACGGACATCCCCGCAAGAATTCCGGCGGCCTGTCCCATCATCGCACAGGTCGGCATTACACGGGCCGACGACAATGACAGCTGCTCCGAAGAGAAACAACGCCCTGCCATGAGCAGGTTGACGCCGTCCCTGGCGATAAGGGATCTCAACGGAATCTGATATGGAGGCACCTTCGCCTCCTCATCGCTGATCATTGCGACGCGTTTCTCGTTGTCCGGCGACATGCAGTCCAGCAAATAGCAGCCGCGTGCAACTGCGTCATCGAACTCCATCCCCTTCCTGACATCATCAAGAGTCAGTACATAGTCGCCGACAATCCTCCGTCCCTCCCTTATCCCGATGCGCGGAGAACAATGGTCAAACAGCCAAGGTTGTTTCTTAACCCGCTGAAAATAGTCGAGCACTTCAAAGATCCTTCTCCTTGCATGGATCTCAAGGGCGGTCAGACTTTCAGTGTCAGTGACATCGAACCCGACCACCTTTATCTTCAGGGCTTTTCCGCCCGGCCCGTTCGGCCAGACGCTTGCCATCGGGAGATCCTCCTCCCTCCGTATCGGCTTGAACCATCCTTTTGGCAACTGCGCAGCATTCTTTCCGGCCTCCCTGACGAAACACATCATGGACGGCGGCAAAGTCACTTCATCCTTCTTCCGCCCCTTCATTGTGGAAAAACCGGCGGTGTGGGCGACCATGGCCTCGCCTGTACAGTCAATGAAGACCTGAGCCTGCAAAGCTTCGGGGCCGGAGGGGCCGCATACCATCGCTTCCGTGATCCTGCCATTCTTCGTCCGCACATCAGCCAGATGCGTATGCAGCAGCATCTTCACCCCATGGCGGAGCAGAAGTTCCTGGAGGATTACGGCCAGGATCTCATGGTCGAAAACTCTTTCCTTGGAATGATGGCTGTAAGGGCCCGGATATGGGACAATGCTGTCCCATTCTTCCTGCATCATGATGATTTCATCGAAGATCGAACCTTGCCCGCGGGTTTCACCGCTCCAGTTGGCCACGCCGCCGACCGTCGCATTGCCGCCGGTGACCGCGAAACGTTCCACCAGGATCACCGACGCTCCTTCCCTTGCCGCAGCGCAGGCGGCAGTTACACCGGCGATGCCACCGCCCAGGACTGCCACATCGGCTGTATAGCGAACAGGTATTTTCCTTGACCAGGAAATGATTTCTTGTCCATTTTCTTTCATATTCGGGATCTCCTTTTCAGATATGGAAGATTCAGCACCTGCGAGGTTGGCAGACAGGACACCTAATCCCGCTGTTCCAGCGGTTAAAAGGATAAAGTCACGTCTGTCAATTGATTTCATTGGGACAGCTTCTTCAAAGTACCTTTCCCTGTCATTCTACAATTTCCTTGTATCTACTGTAATAAAAAGCCGTCGTCTTTGCAATATTGAAACTGTTACATAAGCTATTCTACTGTTACCTCAGTGCCGCACATCCTCATGGTAGTGTTCCGAATGGTATCCGGGCCACGGGTTGCTGCGGCGTTCCTTTTCCGTATCGTCTTTCAGGGGCAGTATTTCGAGATCGCCGTCCTTCAGGAAAAGTCCGCCTCCTTCCTTCTGGCGCCGGATGATCTCGTCGCGGAGGCGCTTCTTTACAGCTGAATGTTTCTTTGAGCCTGCGACATTCATCAGTTCCTTCGGGTCGTTCCTGAGGTCGAAGAGCTGTTCTGCGCCTCCTTCAGGATACCACATATATTTGAATTCGCCATCCGTGATCCCGAGATACAGCACCCATGGATCTTTCCCAATGAGATCGCCATATGCGCCGTCAAGATACTTCCGGGGATTTTTCAATTTTCCGTCCAGACAGGCAATAAGGTCTTCACCGTCGCAGTCGGACGGGGCCTTGCCGCCGGCGGCCGCAAGGACCGTGGGCAGGACATCGGCATGCGTTGCAAGGTGATCGACGCGTTCCCCGAACCTCCTGTTGACATGGGATTTCGGAAGCCTCAGGATGAACGGTATCCTTGCGGAAGGATCATGGAAGAAGATTTTGCATCCGGTGTGGTGGTCGCCAAGGAATTCCCCATGGTCGGAGGTGAAGATGAAAAGAGTCTCGTCGAACATCCTGAAGTCCTGCAGCGCCGCGAAGATGCGCCCAATATTGTAGTCGATCTGCGTGATGAGGCCGTAATATGCGGAGCGGGCTTCACGGATGACTTCCGGAGAAACAAGATCGTCGGACCAGGACTCGCGCTGGCGCCTCATCGCGGCAGGCACGTCGTTTTCGCTCCAGCCGCTGATCACGGGTTCGGGAATGGGACAGCTGCGGTACATGGAATAATAAGGTTCCGGAGGATCCAGCGGCGGATGAGGTTTTGAGAAAGAGCACCAGAGGAAGAACGGGACAGTGGGATCGCGTCTGTCACGGATGTAGGACACGCACTGGTTCGCCGTCCAGTTCGTAAGGGTGAGGCACTCGGGCACGGTCGCCATCGACGGATAAAGCTCGTTCTGGCCGAGTCCGTGCTGCATGGGCTTTAGCGGATAACCGCTCTTCTCCATTTCATTGTAATAGTCGGCTGGCAGAATCATCTCATCGAAACCGTGCCGCGCCCGTTCCGGAGTGAAATGCATCTTGCCGATCGCGGCCGTCTGATAACCGCAGCCACGGAGCAGCGAGGGCAGCGTACTTTCGCGTATGATAGGACTTGAAGTCCGGTTCCATGGCGATTTGCCGGTCATCATGCTCGTGCGGGCAGGGCCGCAGACCGGAGTGGCTGTGTATGCGCGGTCAAAGGTGATCCCGTCACGCATCAGATGGTTGATGTGCGGCGTCCGCAGGAATGCCGGGGCATACGGAGGAAGGGTGTCGAACCTCTGCTGGTCGGTCGTGATGAAAACTATGTTAGGCTGTTTCTCCGCTGCCATTGCCAGAACCCTTTATGTTCGGCTTTTATTCCATTCCGCAACCGCTTGTTTCATGACCCTCCGCGCTTCCGCGGTCCATCTTTATTTTGGCCATATCGGCTTCATGCATAAGGTGTCGATCCAGAAGACAGTCTTCCCTTCATCCACTTCCTTGATATCAAGCCTGTATCCGTCCACCGGTGCAGTCGCCTCCGGAACATCAAGCTTCACCTCCTGCCATTCAGTACCGACTTGCGCCGTTATGGAAAGAGGTTCCGGCTTGTCGGCCCATCGCGGAATCAGCGGAGCCAGACGCGGATCCTTGGCGATAATCTGCCTTACCAGCGCCGATTCCCATGGCGGGGGACGGACCGGGGTCAGGGTTACAGATATCTGGGTTGGACGCTCCGCCTTCAAAAAAACACTGAGCTGATGAGCGAGCCCCGGCACGCTATGGAAGAGCTTTATGGAAAAGTTTTTCGGTTTTTTCTGGTCCGTGGCATATGTGTCAATACGGACGGACTGTTCGCCGGCCTGCTTGACCTCCTTGTCGGGCTGGCCTAAAAGAGGTTCCATCAGCCTGTAGAAATATTGCGCCTTCTCGCCAAGATCTCCATCAATGAAGCAGTTTAATTCAAGATTGGTGTCCACCGTGAATCCCGAAAGCTCCTTCGAAGAAAGAACCAGGGGAGGGGTGGAAACCATGATCTGATCCTTGTCGACAATGGTCCCCCAGACAATCATCGGGAGGTTCCGCGAAGGGACCGGCAGTTTTGCAGTGGCCTGCGTATCCTTTATTTCCATGGGGAAGACAAAAGATGCGCGGTGCGGCCAGCCCAGCCATGGCGTGTATTCGCCATAGCTGACGTTGAGTTCCGCCTTTACAACGGGATTGCCTCCGGTCCAGGAAAAGGAGGCAATCACCTTTCCATCTTCCTGGCGAACCTGTATTGGTCCCGGAGAATTGAAGGCAGGGCGAGGATGGGATGCTATAGGTGTCGTATCAAGGAAGCTGATCAACGTGTTGTCAACCTCCGGAGGGAATCCATGCTGCCAATAAGGCATGATTATGGCTCGCTTGCCGGTTCCAGCGGCTTCTGCAATTGTCTTCGACACGGCTGGGAAATGGAACCAATGATCATTGAACGCCACTCCCCACATGAAAGGGATGTCGCGCTGTTTAAGCCGGAATGCGGGATCAAATGTATGATTCCATATTTCAAGATCCTCCATAGTCTCCATTTTCCGGAATTGAGGCAGGCTGGTGCCCAGCTCATGGTTCCCGGCGCCGAAGAAACTGAATCCGGCCTTGACCCTCGGATCTGCACCGGCAATCAGGGTTGCGAACACGCCTCCGTATGAAGCACCGGCCATGGCGATGCGGTTTGGATCAACTTCCGGCCGCTGGGACAGCACGGTAATGCCTCTCATCTGATCCCGGGCAAGCAATGTAAGATTGGCCGACTTGGGATCCTTTGTGTCAAATGGCGTACGGAATGAATTTCTTATATTGTGAGGAAGAGTGACTGTGAGACAGACGTATCCCCTGGCGGCGATACGGCCCGGAAACTCCGGATTCGCCTTGGCCATTCCACCCATGCTCCAATATACTCCGGGCAGCGACTTCGCCCCTTCAGGAAATGCCAGTATTCCCTGTATCCGCTCCGGCGCGCCATTGACTACCCGGGTGGTATATTCAATGTTCTGGAACACGATCCCGTCCTTTGTCTCAGTCGAGATGACCTTTGCATCGACCGGATCGTTGATTATCTCCTTGAAGTCGAAAATCTCTTCGTCTCCTGACATGGCACTGGCTGACGATAGGAATGAAACCGCCAAGGAAATGATAGTAATCAGCAAATTGAACTTCCTGCTCATCTTTTGTCCTCCTGTTTTTCTCATGCATTCTCTTTCCCTGTCACTGATGCAGTCCCAGAGTTCCAAGTATCTTCTTTATTTTCTTCCTTTGCTCAGTTCCAAATGAGTTAAAGGGTTCCGCCATGAAATCACTGCATATGCCCATGCAGTTCAACGCGCATTTGACACCTTTAATCATGCTGGATGCAAATCTTCCGTAGAAATATATGTGCCTGAGGACCAATATCTTCTTCTGGAGTTCCAGAATCTTCCTGATATCCCTCCGCATGGCGGCC
>CAZDNQ010000119.1:0-10737 GCA_964506605.1 uncultured Victivallis sp.
TGAAGTCCGCCCTGCCGCTGTCGACGTTCTTCTGGAACGCGATCCTGATAATGATGATGATGCCCGCCATAGCCAACCTGATCCCGCTGTTCAACCTTCTGAACGACATGAACCTCCTAAACACCCTTTCATGCCTCATAATCATCGGCACCTCTGCAGGCCAGATCTTCGCCATCTTCGTTCTGAGATCCTTTGTCGACGACATCCCGCAGGACCTTTTCGAGGCGGCGGAGATCGACGGCGCGAACCATTTCCAGCAGATGAGGATCATCGTCCTGCCTCTTGCCGGACCCATCCTCGGAACCGTCGGCGTCATGAACTTCATATCACAGTGGAACGACTTTGTCATGCCTCTCATCGTCATACGCGACCACGGCAAGCTGCCGGTAATGGTCCAGCTGCTCAGGATCGCGGGCGAATACATCAAGTTGTGGGGGCCTCTCATGGCAGGATATGCGCTGGCGAGCATTCCGATAATCATACTTTTCATCTTCACAATGAAGCTGTTCACCAAGGGCCTCACGGAAGGCGCCATCAAAGGATAAATTTTGACGGGGTGTCAAAATTTATACCAGCAGGAAGAATGTAAATTAATTCGGTATTCGTTAGTAGTTAAGCTCGCAAGAGCTGTTCTATTCCTTTGAATCCGGATATTGAGTCAGAGTAATTCCTATCCCCAGTTTTCCTGCCAGTTTTATGAGGGGCGGAGGGAAGTTGTCGCATTGGACTATGCAATCCCTTTTATGTATGCCGAAATCCAATTCTGCACCATCAACTTCAGGCAAGCCCATAATCTCTTTTATTGATTTTTCATTATCCTGCAGAAAGCGAATGGCATCAGTCTTTTGAGTTTCAAAATTGTCGAAATCCGCAGTGCTGACCAAGTATCGTGCTCCAGAGGTCAAGTTCTTCTTGTTTTTAAACTTGATATCTCCCTTTCTCCAAAATGAATCAGCCTTTAACTCTATTTTTAAAAGGGTGTCGAGTTTTAATTTCTCCCCAGCAACTCTTAACATGCAAGACATAGAGTCCCCTTCAGCGATTCTTACTTGTTTAGAGATCGCAGAGTCAGCCTTATCAGGTTTTCAGTAGAGCATTCCTTCGGATCCTTGCCTGCCGCGAGATCGTGGACGGACTTCATCGCCACATCCTGTTTGAAACCGAGCTGGACCAGCGCCTTTATTGCGTCCTCCATGGACTTTGCGAGCGCATCCGGAACTTTTGTCTTCGCCATCGCGGATTCAGGTGAGATGTCCTTGACCTTGTTCTTTAACTCGAGCACTATGAGCTCTGCCGTCTTCTTGCCGATGCCGCTTATCTGGTTGATCGCCTTGAGATCGGCGCTGGCGACTGCCGCACAGAAGCTGGATACGCTCATCGCGCTCAGCACATTGAGCGCAATCTTCGGTCCTATTCCCGACACCGTCATGAGCATCTTGAACATCTGCTTCTCCTGGGCTGATGCGAATCCATAGAGCTGGATGTCGTCCTCCTTGACATTGGTATGGACCAGCACCGTCGCTTCCTCCCCCGGTTTCGGAAGCCTGTCAAACGTGCTTAGAGGTATGAAGACGAGATATCCTACGCCGTGGACGTCGATGAGTATTTCCGTGAACGAGGACTCCCTGATGATTCCTGTCAGACTTCCAATCATGGTGATTATTTCCTTTATCCTTAGAATTTTTATTTCCTGAAGCGTTTTGCGAGATCCGCAAAGCAGTCTATGCGCCTGTCCCTGAGGAACGGCCACGCCCTGCGTACCTTCTCGCTGCGGCGCAGATCAACTTCTGAAACGATGGTCTCCTCCTTCGTATTCCCGGACATGGAGATGATCTCCCCCTGTTGTCCGGCGATGAAGGAGCTTCCCCAGAAATCTATGCCATGTCCTTTTCTTCCGGCAGGTGACTGTTCGAATCCGACACGGTTCACGCTGATTACCGGAATGCCGTTGGCTATGGCATGAGATCTCTGAATGGTGATCCAGGAATCAAGCTGCCGCCTCTTTTCAGATTCATCGATTGATGGATCCCATCCGATAGCCGTCGGATAGATCAGCATGTCCGCCCCGGCAAGGGCCATCAGACGCGCCGCCTCGGGATACCACTGGTCCCAGCAGACCATGACACCGAGCCTGCCGACGGAAGTGTCAATCGGGTTGAATCCCAGATCGCCAGGCGTGAAATAATATTTTTCATAGTAGCCGGGATCGTCGGGAATGTGCATCTTGCGGTATTTGCCTGCTATTTTGCCTGTCTTCTCAAGCACGACCGCGGTGTTGTGGTAGAGCCCCGGCGCACGCCTTTCGAAAAGGGAAATGACCAGCACTATACCGAGTTTTTTTGCAAGCTTTCCGAAATATTCCGTGCTCGGCCCGGGAATGCTTTCAGCAAGATCAAAGAAATCCGGGTTCTCTGTCTGGCAGAAATACTGTGATGCATGCAGTTCCGGAAGCACGACCAGCTTTGCGCCTTTTGAAGCGGCCTTGCGGATGCCTTCCATGCTGGCGGCGATGGATCTGGAACGGTCCGGAAAACATTTCTGCTGAACTATCCCGATTTTCATAGGACGCCTTTCGGGATCTGCATCGTCACGCAGTGCAGCGAACCATGCTTCCTTATGAGAGGAAGGCAGTTTATCCCGATGATCCTCCTGCCTGGGAATGCGCCGCCTATAATTTCCAGAGCCTGCGGATCCTTCTTGTCACCATAGGTCGGAACGAGAACTGCACCGTTCAAGACGAGGAAGTTTGCGTAGGTGGCCGGCAGCCTCTCGTCCTTGTCGTAATATTCCGCTTCGGGCCAGGGCAGGGGAAGAAGCTGGTACGAGCCCCCGCCGGAATTCTTCATTGATCTGAGATCCTCCTCCATCAGTTTCAATTCCTTGTAGTGGGGATCGGTCTCGTTGTCGCAGGATACATAGAGTATTTTCCCTCCTGGCGCGAACCTCGCAAGGGTGTCGATGTGCGAATCTGTATCGTCGCCCTCGAGATATCCGTGTTCAAGCCACAGAATCCTTCCGGCACCGAGTTTGTTCCAAAGCACGTCTTCGATCTGAGTCTTTGAAAGTTCGGGGTTCCTGTTGGGGTTGAGCAGGCATCTTGATGTCGCAATGATCGTCCCTTCGCCATCGCTCTCTATGCTTCCTCCTTCGAGGATGAATTCAACCTGCTCGAGACGGGTGGCCCCGAACGCACCAAGCCTGTGGAGGTTCCGGGTGATCAGGTTGTCCTTGTCAAACGCATATTTCCTTCCCCAGCCGTTGAACGAGAAATCCAGAAGCACCGGTTTTCCGTCTCTTATCGCGGTCAAAGGGCCGAAGTCGCGGGCCCAGGTGTCATTTGAAGGAGTCTCATATATAAGGAGATTTCCATGGGGAATCTTCTTCTTTAGGGAAGCAGCGTGTGAACTTGACGCAACCGCGACGATGACCTTTTCAAATTCCTGGATTGAAGAAATTATCTCAAAGAAGTTCTCCTGCACGATATCCAGGGATGGCGCCCAGGGCGTATCCTCATGCGGCCAGGCGAGCAGGACGGCATCCTGCTCCTCCCATTCCGCCGGAAGTCTCGTCTGGTTTTTAATTTCTTTTTCCAAAGATTGCAGTTCCTATTCTTACAATTGTAGCACCTTCCGCAATCGCCGCCGCATAATCCCCGCTCATCCCCATCGAAAGCTCCGGCAGCTTTGCGGAAAAAGTATTTTCTATCCTGTCTCGGAGTTCGCGCAGCCCTGAGAAAATCCTGCGAAGTTCGCATTCCGGCGCCTCGTACGGAGCCATGGTCATCAGCCCGCGCAGGTCGACGGCAGGTGATTTCAGCGCGCACTCCGCGCATTTCATTATGTCCGTCTCGTTCCGTAGCCCGAACTTGGTATCCTCCTCGGATATGTTTATTTCAAGAAGGATTTCCTGTTTCTTTCCTGTCTCATTTGATATTCTCTGTATGCGGGAGACAAGGGCTTCCGAGTCCACCGCATGGATCATCTTTGCCGTCCTTACAGCGTGCGCGGTCTTGTTACCCTGGAGATGTCCGATCAGATGCCACTCTATGTCCTGAGGCAGGACTCCCGACTTCGAAGCCATCTCCTGCACGCGGTTCTCCCCGAACATCCTCTGCCCTGCGTTATACGCCTCCAGGACTGCTTCCGGCGGAAAGGTCTTGCAGACGGCCACGAGCTTCACAGAGTCCGGATCTCTTCCGGACTTTTCCGCGGCCTGCGAAATTCGCAGCCTTATCTCCTCCAGCTGGGATTTGACATGGGAATATGGAAGTTCCATAGGGGGATCAGTCGTTTATGAGCCATTTTCCGCGTTGCATGACGTGTCTGCTGTCGATTTGGACGTCCGGTGCGATGACGAGGCAGTCGATATGCACCTGCACATAGTTGTCCCCTCCCATCGCCGTATTGTTGCCGAAGGCGAAATGAATTGTGCCTTTGACCTTCTCATCGCCGAGAAGGTTGCCGGAAAGTTCCAGGTCCGGATTGGTGCCTATGCCAAACTCCGCAAGGACGAAAGCCTTGTCTCCGAACGGGGAGAGGAGATTTTTAAGCGCCTGCGCCCTTTCACCTTCGAATTTAATTATCCTTCCGTCCTTGAGGATGATCTTTGCAGGAGGGGTTTTCCTGTCCCAGGGAAGGCCGCCGATGCTGCCGTCGACTATTATGGTTCCTCCGGCCGTACTGATATCTGGAGCGATGAAGGCCTCTCCTGCAGGCAGATTGCCGTACTGGCCGGCCTCGATGATACGCCCGTTGTCGTCATGTACCGGATAGTCGCCGATCTTGAATTTCAAATTCGTGCCTGCTCCGGATGTTGCCACTATCTCATGCCTGCCGTCCAGGACGTCGCACCATAGTTCGCCTGCGGTTTCGAGCACCGAGGGATTTGTCTTCATCCCTTTAATAAATACGTCAAGGTCGATGCCCGGGAGGGTTGCGACTCTCGCACCGGATTTCCTCGCCTCGACCGCGGCGTTGGTGTGGGTGAGCGAGAATTGCGTAGGGGCTATGACGATATCGAACTTCTTCATCTGTTCCGCGACATCTTCATCCGGTTCCCGGCCATGTCCGCCGGTGGGCTTGATCTCAAGGCTTGTCATGTCGATGCCTGCATCCTTTGCGGCGAGGTAGAATCCATCAGCGATGTCACGCGTGAATGAGTCGTAGACCAGCAGCACCGACTCGCCCTTCCTGACGTCGAGATAGTCCTCGAGGGCCCTCAACGCAGAATCCTTAAGGGAGATGAGTTTCCTGTTGAGCATGGAATCAGCCTTTCTTTCCACTTTTTATTTTCAGCTCCGGCGGCGAGATGGTGACCCTGGTGCCGGGCTCCACTCCTTCGGTGAGCCAGACATTTCCGCCAATCACCGAGCCCTTGCCTATGACGATGTTTCCCAGGATGGTCGCTCCTGAGTAAATGGTCACATTGTCCTCTATCGTCGGATGGCGTTTTGCGCCCTTTATTATCTTGCCGCAGGCGTCTTTCGGGAAGCTGAGGGCACCTAATGTGACGCCCTGGTAGATCTTGACATTGTCGCCGATTTCGGACGTCTCGCCTATCACCACGCCTGTGCCGTGGTCAATGAACATGCTTTTCCCGAGCTTTGCACCGGGATGGATGTCGATTCCGGTGATAGTGTGCGCGTATTCGCCCATCATCCTCGGGATCAGGGGCACATTCGCGGCATATAGCTCATGTGCTATCCTCTGTATGGTTATCGCCTTGATGCCGGGATAGCTCAAAACTATTTCATCCAGATTCCTCGCTGCCGGGTCGCCCTCGAATGCGGCAATCACATCGAGTTTCATGGTCTCGCGTATCTCAGGCAGCTTCGCCAGGAGCCCTTTCACGGCCTTCTCCGCCATCTCGGGGATGTCGCAGTCCTTGCAGTTGTTCATTTCACAGTTGTACCTGAACGAGCGAGCGACGTGGTCTGTAAGCTGGACGTATACCCGAGAAAGCGTCTCGCCGACATTGTAGTGGATGCTCTTGATGTTTAGAGCCTTCCTGCCGGAATATCCCGGGAATATGATCTCGACCAGGTCCTGGAGTATATGCAGAACGTCCGCCTCATTGGGCAGATTGAAGCCCTCGATGTGGTTTATACCCTTGCTGTCCTCATATGTCCTGCATATCTTCCTGACGATGTCGTCGAGATATGATGTCTGGATCTTGGCGACATGATTGTCGTTCGGGCATTCTTTCATTGTAACACCTTGGATTTTATATTCTAAGATACGATATGTTTGACTGGATAACCGGATTAACATGATGAATTGAATTCAATCCATCCGGAAAATCCTGTAATCCTGTCGAAATAATTCTGGCGTTCCCATATAGTTCGTTATTCGATATTCTGGACCTGCTCGCGGATCTTCTCAAGCTCCGTCTTGAACTCGACTACCAGGGGGGATATCTCGCATTGGAGCGCCTTGTTGCCGACAGTCGTGATCTCCCTCTGTATTTCCTGGGTCAGGAAATCAAGCGACCGGCCGCATGGCTCGGGCTTTTCCATGAACCCCCTGAACTGCTTGAAATGGCTCGCAAGCCGGGTTAGCTCCTCGGTCACGTCGCTCCTGTCGGCGAATATCACCAGTTCACGGTGGACGCGCTCGTCGTCGGCATTGATCTGCAGCCCGCTGTCCTGGAGCCTTTTCAGCAGATGCTCCTTCTGGACGAGGGGTATCTTCTCGGCGAGGGGCCTGATCTTTGCGGCGGTCTTCTCCAGCGCCTGTATCCTCTGGAGGATGTCCTTCCGTAGAGAATCGCCTTCCTTCGTCCTCATTCCAATCAGGCTGTCCACCGCCGAATTGACGGCCTTGGCAAGACATTCCTCGTTCTTTACAAGGTCCGGCCCCTCGAACGTGTCCTCGACGACTCCAGGAAGCTTCATTATCTCCGATATGTCCAGAGTCCCGGGGATCTCGTTCTTCTCCTGCATTTTCCTGAGCTTGCTGAAATAGACCTTGGCAAGAGGTTCGTTTATCTTCACAGACTGCTTTAGAAAGGTCTCGTCGGCTGTTATGTTGATGCGTACAGCTATGAAGCCCCTGGAAAGCTTCTTCGAGACAATCTGCCGGACAAGAGGTTCGAGCTGGAGCGCCTCCTTGGGCAGCGATATCCTGAACTCGAGATTCTTCTTGTTTACGGACGAAACCTCGACAGTGAAGGTCACTCCCGAGCTGCAGCGGTGTTCGCCAAATCCATATCCTGTCATGCTTTTCATTTGGATGACGGCCCTCCGAAGTCCCCCTTGGCGTTCTTTGCGGCCTTCTCCTCGGCCTCGAGATCGTCATACTTCTTTATGAGGATGCGGTATGGCGACCAGTCGTCAAGACGCCTCTCGCTGGCGCCGACCACTACGATATATGTCCCTTCCTGGTCGGGGTTCGGCCAGACAATGCAGCTCTGCATGACGTCCTTTTTTGAATCGAAACCGGCACCTTCCCTGGCGAGGAGCCTGGTCTGCATTATTCTCGGGGGGGTGTATTTCACGGTATACATGGCCTTCTCAGACATCTCCGGCATCTCCTTCAGTGCATATGTGCGCGCCTTTTTCACGGCCTTGGTATGGTAATATTCCGTCGCGCAGCCGCAGGCTGCAGTCAAAACAACCGCGATAAGCAGTCTTAAGGCTTTCATGATTTGGGTTTTCCAGTTAAAATTATAATTGACATGTACAATTTAGTTTCAACTCATATTATAGTTCGGAATATATGAAATTTAAAGCTGTAATCTTCGATATGGACGGTACTCTTACGGTGCCTGCCTTGGACTTCGGACTGATCCGCAAGGAGGCCGGTCTACCGCCAGAAGGGGACATAGTGTCGATTTTGGAGTCGATGCCCCTTCGGGACAGGGAAAAAGGCTGGAAGGTAATTGAAAGGCATGAGAAGGAGGCGTCGCGCAATATCAGGCTCCAGCGCGGAGCCAGGGAGGTCCTTCTCGAACTCAGGCAAAAAGATGTAAAAATCGGCCTTCTGACGCGCAACAGCTCCAAAAGCGTCCAGATCTTCATGGAATCTACAGGGATAGTCTTCGACCATGCGATAACACGCGAATATCCGTTCATGAAGCCGAGACCGGAGCCAGTCCTCCACATGATCGAAAAATGGGATGTCGCCCCGGACAAGACCCTTGTCGTCGGAGACTATATCCACGACATCGAATGCGGCAAGGCGGCCGGAGCCAAGACCTGCTTCTTCGCAAATCCCGGTATGACGTCATATGCGGAATTCGCGGATTATTCGGTGAGCTCATTCGAAGAGCTAATGAAGATCATTTAAACCACAGAACACACAAAACACACAGAATTTCATATTTTTATTTCCGTGTAATCGGTATGTTCTGTGGTTAAAAAGGCCTCATATGAAACTTGATTTGCATAAGATTTATAAAAAATTGTTTGCCGCCTACGGCCCCCAGCACTGGTGGCCAGGCGACAGCCCCTGGGAGATATGCGTCGGCGCCGTCCTCACCCAGAACACTAACTGGGGAAATGTCGAGAAGGCGATTGCCAATCTCAAGAGGGGCAAGTCCCTTTGTCCTGTCAAGATCAGGAAGATGCCCATCGCCGATCTGGAGAAGGCCATCCATCCGTCCGGCTTCTACAGGCTGAAGGCCCGGAGGCTTCTGGCGGTGACCGACTGGTGGCTCGCAAACGTGAAGGACGACAGGCTTGTCCCGGGTGAAAAGAATCCTGCGTTCTGGAGGGAGTCAATTCTTTCCGTGAATGGTGTCGGACCGGAAACCGCCGACAGCATCATGCTCTACAGCTTCAACCTGCCTACTTTCGTGATCGACGCATACACAAAGAGGATCATGTCGCGGCATTTCGGTTTCAAACCCGACATCGGATACCATGAACTCCAGAAGCAGTTCATGGACAACCTGCCGGCCGATCCGAAGCTGTTCAACGAGTTCCACGCGCTTTTCGTGCGAATGGCGAAGGAGCACTGCAGGAAGGGGGCCTGCCTTAAAGGATGCCCGTTTGGAAGACGTTCCGGCGAATGGGCGTATCGGAGTAACGGCGAGAAGCATTGAATCCGGAATTTTTAGACGCCGACACGCCAACACTCCGTTACGCCGGTTCGTTCCTATTCCAGTTCATGATATCTGCACAGTTTGTCGATCCAGTCTGAGAACTTCAGCCAGGTTTTCTGCGGATAGTCGGGCAGGGTGGAGCCATTAATGACAGCGTTCACGAGATTCACCAGCGCATTTTTCCTGTTCTGGTTCATCTCCGTATCGGCAATTCCCCTCTCCATATCTTCCGGAAGGAATCCATGTTCATCAAGATATACGAGCTTTATAAGTTCGCCCCACGGCACATCTGTCTTCTCCTTCCCCATGGCTGAAAGCGCTGTCTTCATGGCCGAATAGACTTCCGGTGACGGGTTCATGCCATGCGAGTTCCGCAGGATGAAAATTCCAACTTCGCATGCGCGCAGGTAGTTCATCGGATAATTGGAGATGCTGTCGAAGGAATGCAGCAGTTCCGCGGTGTGGATGGTGTTGAGGCCGGTGTTCCTGTGGTTGAACTGGACTTCAATTTCGCGGAAGAGGTCGACCTGCGGGAATTTCTTCTTCGAGATCTGCTTTGCGCCCCTTATCAGGAAATCCAGCCTTCCATACTCCGGACTGAGCGTAGCGGCTATGACGCTGGTCTCGCTGTACGGGGTCTTCCTCAGCACTAATACAGGTGTCGAGATCATATTTACCTGTTCATTGGTTATCTGTTAATCTACAATTCTATAGAAGGCAAAGCAATCTGAGGAAGACTGCATTCTTTAAAAGAGGGGTTTAATACTCATATTCCAGTGAAACTGCTATAAAAACAGATAGGAGGAAGCAAATCTTTTCAAGACGTCTTCCTGCAGCTGTTGAGTAATTTACCTATGCAATTTCCTATGTTTCTGAGCTCAGACATCTCTTCAAGCGGATTGCCGACAGGAAAAGACCTGGTTTACATCAGGGAATACCATGTTTATTCTGTTTTAATACGACCCCACAGCCAAGGACGCGTAACGACATTGTCCACCTTGGAAGCAGGCCAGAATATTTCACGGTCCTTGCGGAGCCCCTTGACGGCAACCGTGAAGCTCATTGCCATCTCGATTCCCTTCTGAGGATTCCAATTGCCAAGCTCAGATGCCGGGATCAGGACTTCCATTGCATAACCGCCTTCTATGCGTTTGGCAAAGGATTCGACTTTCTTCTCTCCGGCGGTTACGGAGCCATGTCGAGACCAGTTGCCGACATATACGCGCTTTTGGTCAACAAGCGGACATAGCCAGAACTGGCGATCACTCGGAGCCCATTCCGCGCCTTCCTTGAAGTTGGCGACCGGGCCGAACATTAATTCCATGCAGTCCGCGGCACGCCAGAAGGCCGTGGGATCCGCCACAAAAGCCTTGCTGTCGAGCATCTTGACACCGACATAGAGCCCTTCAGGTGAATAACCAAAGCGGATTTCAGCAGTTTCCAGTTCGCCACGGGGACCTAGCATGAACTTCGGAATCTGGGATTCCTTGGGCCAGTCGGAGAAATCGCCGTCCATCTTTATGTTCTTGACCTGGGCGAGTTTCCATTCGCGGGGAACTATAGGCGCCTGGTCAAGATCCAAACCCTTGTCATTGTAGACATGGAGTTTCGGGGTGTTTTTGTCTTCGGCGTTGAGGGGGGTGAATGAGACCAGCTTGAACTTTACGCTTGTGCTTTGGCCTGGTTCAAGCTCCG
>CAZDNQ010000120.1:0-10700 GCA_964506605.1 uncultured Victivallis sp.
AACGGTCAAAAAGGGAGAAAGAGATGAAAGCTCCAGTCGAATATGTCCTCGTATATCCGCACAAGCTGAAGGCTGGCCATTACTGCCCCATGCATTCGCACGACCGCTTCGAGATAGTCTTCCATCCTTCCGGGAAAGGAAAGACAAGTCTGAAAAGCGGCAGCACCATAGAGTTCGGTCCCGGAGACGCCGTCATATACGGCAGAAACGAAATGCACGACCAGAGGATGGAAACTGACGGAATCGACCATTGCATACAGTTCCATGTCAACGATGCGAAACTCGCAGAAAAACTTGACAGATGCAGTCTGATCAAGAACGTCCGCTCACGATTTGCACTCAAGGATCTCGAGGAAATGTCCCATTGGCAGGATGAGGATTCACCGGAAGCGAAAAATTACAGGGCTTCCTCGATCATATTATCTCTTCTATGGGAGTCCGACAGGAAACAGGAAATACCGGAAACAGGATTCCTCTTCGCGGCTGAGGCAAAAAAAATGATTGCATCCGAGATCAGCTCGCCTCCGTCAGTGGATCAGATAGCATCCCGCATAGGAATAAGCGGTGAATATCTCAGGCATCTCTTCAAGAAACAGTTCGGAACCGGCATCAAGGAATTTTCCCTGGAGAGGCGCCTTGACCGGGCGAAGGAGCTCCTGCTTCATTCCCCTATGAGGCTCAAGGAGATAGCAGAATCATGCGGCTTCGCCAACGAGCGCGCCTTCTGCACCGCATTCAAGTCCCGCACAGGGACAACTCCCGGCGACTTCAAGAGGAGATGAGAAATATCGCCCTTAGTGCATATACGAGTTGGATAGAGGTTCATTGTCGGTCCTGAACGGGGTAGCGGGCAGACCAGCGCCATTGAATAAATTGCTGGTCGCTGGATTGATAGCCCAGGCATAACGTACCGCGACAGGATCCTTCACTTCCGGACTTGAAACGACCACTGTGTCACCATCGATCACAGCCTTGCCCCAGAACCATTTCATGTCCTTTCCGGCGATTGCAAAACCTTTTAACTCTCCTCCTCCCTGCGCCACCAGTCCGCCGTCAGTGTGGGAGAAAGTCACGACAACTTTTCCATCGACAACCTTGCTCTTCCCTGGCAAGGGACCTGAGGCGGCCACGTCCTTTTGCCCGTAAACTGTCGCCAGAGCCCACTGCGCCAGGCGCCGTCCAACCTCCTGCTTGTTTCTGGGGTGATTTGATTTCTCCTCTCCGGTCCCGATTGTGACAGCCATACCGGTGTTGGGAATGTCCAGGGATTTCAAGACTCCCTCTCGCACCAGCACACGTCCGTGTGTCTGGACCGGCTCTGTCTGGGGGGATGCTGTATCGGGTAGCTGAACACTTATAAAGGAGAAATCATATCCCCATCGGCTGCGCCAATCCTTAATCATTGTTGCGAGCTGGATTCCGTAGAGATTGGCGTGGACTGTGTAGGAATTTGCTTCACCCTGATACCATATGGCTCCGCTAATGGAGTATGGAACCAGGGGAAGAATCCTGCTGTTGAATAGATATCCGGGTGAAACTTTCTGTCCTGCGACAGACTTTTTGCCTTCGACCTCGGCAGCCTGCTTCCGATCTGTTTCCGCCTGTTCCGCATCCTCGTTGCTGGCTAGTCCCTTTCCCGCAGATTCGAAGATAGGCTTCAGTTCCGGAACCGCCTTTTGCGCTTCCAGGCTTGTCCATAATTCAATGGGAGTGCCGCCCGCAGAGGCGTTAATCAGTCCAACAGGCACCTTCATTTTCCGATAGATTTCGCGTCCAAAGAAATAGGCCGTAGCCGAAAAACTGCCGACGGTCTCCGGACTGCACACCGCCCACTTGCCACTGAATTGCCGAATCTCCGGCCATGTCGCCGCAGGTTTCTCGGCATCGAAATCTTTTGCCTTGGAAACGGCCATCGCCATGTTCGACTGCCCTGCGCAGAGCCAGACCTCCCCAACCAGCACATCGTTTATGGTCAAGGTGTTGCCGCCCTGGATCTTCAAGACCAAAGGCTCCCCAGGTGACATTGCATCAAGAGTGATGGACCATTTGCCATCCTTGTCCGCCTCGGTGCTCTTGGTCTGACCTCCAATGCTGACAGTAATTTTCTCCTTGGGATCGGCCTGACCCCATACTGGGACGGGTTTGCCGGTCTGGATCACCATATGGTCGGAAAAGATTGAAGGGATCTTAACTGCCGCTTCCGCGTATGGCGTTGACACTGCCAGCGCAGAAATTGCAGCAATGACTTGAAGGATTCCAACCCAGTAGTTGCGGTATTTCATTGTCTTCATTCTCCTATTGTTTTACCAGAAATGCATTTAACTGCATCGGTCCTGAATCCACATCGAACTGCAGCTCTTTTGCAGTCATTTTCGCCGGCACGTCCTCACCTGTCACCAGGTTAATAACCTTCGCGCCTTCCTTGATATCAGGAATCTTCACTGTGAATTTCTTCCCGGCATAGCCTTTATAAGCCACGCCTACATATGTTCCATTGGCCGAAGGATATGTTCTCACTTTCAAATCCTTGTCACCCTGATCCGCGACGGTACCGGGAATTGCAGGGAGCGCCAGGAAGGCCTGCGCAAAACGCCGGTGCGCGTCGGCGAAACCGCGTCCATAGGTATAGACCGTGTAATTGAGCGTCCGTGCATCCCCGTGAAAGTACGGCAGCAGTTCAAGCGCCATGCTGAAAGCAGGACCGGCAGGCGTTATCATGTTCCCTTCGTATTTGGGATTGATCGAACGCGAGCCGATTTCGTCATAGGGGACGGCGTTGCTCACCGCCAGTCCGTCGGCGGTCTGGAAGTAGTTCAGGTATTCCGGCAGATCCGCGTAGCACAGATAGTTGGCAGGAGCGAAAATCTGGATGCCCTTGATATCCTTGTAGAGGCTCGGCCTGATTCCGTAGTCGGCGCGGTTGATACCGCCGCTTGATGCCCCGAAATTCCCGGTCCTCATGGTTTCAATATAGTCGGCGGCAGTGAACTTTTTGCGTTCAGCCTCATCCTTTTCATAGACTGCCCTGGCTCCGTTTGGAGCATTGATCAGATTCTTGTTGAATGCCCATGTCGTGTTGGCCGGAAGGATCAGCCCGAACTTGTCACCTTCCCAGTTGTAATAATAGAGCGTCAGATCAGACCGGTAGCTCTTGAGCAGTTCCACCAGCCTGGCGTGGAAATCCGCGCGTTTCTGGTGCCACCAGGCGTCGTATTGCGCCTTTCCTTCGCCCGCCGCCCAGGCCGCCTGCTGCGCCTTCCCACCGGGTGGAAGCTTGACGTTGGTTTCCTTCGCGAACAATTCCAGATCGGCCTGTCCATAACTGATCCTCATCCTGTCGCAGCGTATCCGCCAAAGCACGCCGGTCAACTGCGGATTGTCCTTCACGTAGGGCTTGATCAGGTGATCCATGAATTTCTTTAGGTCGTCCCAGGTCAGCGGATTAAGGATGTTGCCGCCCCATTGGGCGAAACGGTTCGGCTTTGCGGTTTCACCATTGACTTCGATCGACCAGGCCTCCTTCGGCAGATCCTGGGAGCCGCCCCATTCAACGCGCGGAATGTAGTCGATTCCGTAACGCTTAGTCGCCTCCAGATAACGGACATGCTGGGATTTCTTTTCCGGATATGGCGAGGCCGCATCCTTCCCGGGTTCGTAGGACTTGTGCGCCCAGTAATCGTGGTCGTCGACCACCATCGTATCGTAACCGTTTAAAGGTTCGCTGTAGTTGGCGAAGAACCATTTGAGGATCACGGGCGAGATTGCGTTGTATCCCATGAGCTTCGCGTAGCGCACGAGATCGGCGGGGTTGTGGTCCGGCTGCCGTTCCCAGTCGAAGGACAGCAACCGCTGGGGCAGGTCTTTGGGTTTCTGGATGACCGGGGCATTCTTTTCCGCGTCGATTTCGTAGAGCTTCATGCGTGCGACCGCCGGTCCTCCCTCCCACATCGCATAATACATGTTGGGTTTCAGCTTGTTCATGAAATAGACCCAGACTCCATTCTCAGCTGAGGCGCTTCCGGTTCCTGCAGTGCCGACGGTCTTGTCATCGAGAGGGAAGATCACGTCATACCACTGCCATTTCTTGCTCAGCGGCCAGTTGTCATATACGCTGTCGGGTCCGGTGCCGTTCCTCCAGCCGACATCCGTGAAGTTCTGTCCGGCCTGGACCTCTATGGGGGCAAAGCGCGGCTTGTCCTCGGGATATTCGATGCGGAGCAGATAATCAGTGTGCGGTTTGAGCTTGCCGCGGCCGATCCTGTAGGCGAACCAGCCATATCCGCACTCGCGGGCCTTCTTGCCAAGGATGTCCACAACCTTCATCTGGACAGGTATGCCGGGGGTGTAAAAAGAGGCGTCGTGGCTGAATCCGCTTTCCAGGTATGGATGCGGATCGTCAAACAGCGACGTCGCGCAATCAATCTCGTCCACCAGCTTTAGCTTGCCGTAAGGCGTATCCTCGGCTGTCTCCGGCAGCGCGGGTAACGGACTAACATCGCGTTTCGCAAAAGACAGGCGGTCCATATCACGGATCCCGGAATAAAGCGGATTGCCGGCGGCATCCTCGATTATGATGCTTGCCTGCAGACGTCCGCGGAGATAGACAGCCTGCGCTGTTTCGCGGTCAACGCCCACCACTGCCTTCACAACCTGATCCGCGCCGGCCGCAAGAGGCGACTCGCCGGATTTTATTTCGTTGCCGAGAAGATCAGAGAGGCTGTATCTGAGCTTCGCGCCTGCTTCCTTCGCCAGTTCGCCAGGGAAGGAAAAGACTATCTCAAACGGTTTGCCCTGGCGTGCGTCGCTCAAGTCGAACAAGTCGGCAGGAACTTCCACACCGCCGGGCTCGCGCATCTTCACGCAGTAGGGATCCAGGTCCGCCACCAGCGGCCCTTTGACAAGACCGCTCTTGTCACCTATAAAGGTAATTTTTCCGCCCCAGATCCGGATGGCGATGGTATTGTTCTCACCGTAGCGGATCAGGGAAGACGGAACAGCATAGGACCTCGTGTTCCAGTTCTTGTACTTGTACTCGCTGCTGAAGCCTCCAACGCGCGTACCGTTGAACCAGGTATCATCGTCCGAAAGGATCGGCACCAGGTTCAGCGTGAGCGGAACTCCGTCAAATTCCTTCGGCACGAAAATCTTCTGGCGGTACCATCCGTACCCATAATGCGAAATCCCCTGCTCCTGCCATGAAAGCCCTGACTTGAGGATCTTCCACTGCGAATCATCCAAGGCGTCCGCATACCATTTCTCCTTCATCCCCTGGTCACCGGAATCCGTCGCAAAACGCCAGTCTCCATTGATGCTGATGGAAAGCCTGTGGTTTTTCCAGGAATCGTCGGTAAATGCCATTCCTCCAACCTTGACATCGGCAATCGACACCTCGGTCCCTTTCTCCGCGGATGCGGTCCGGAATCCGATGCCGGCAATTTTAGCGAAGCTCTTGAGGTCAAAGAGCTGGATTGGCAGGATTATCCGCTGCCATTCACCGGGCTTGGCGGTAAAACCCGTCTGGAACGTCCCGGCTGTCTTTCCGCGCTGCAGCAGATGGAATGTCATCTGGGCGGGCTTGCTGCTTTTGCACAAAAATGAAATATATGTTGCCTTGTTCTTCGCCCAGACATCACCGTTCGCAGGCCCATCCCCAGGCAGGAGGATGCGCACGGTCGATCTTGCTGGAACAAGTTCACCTGCTGATATAATCAAGACTCTTTTCCCGTCGCGCTCTTCAACCGTGAAAATCTTCGCTGCCGCGCCTTCCGGGGGATTTTCAACTATCCACTGGGAGGCATTCGCCGGAGACATGCAGTCAACCGCCTGCGACTTCACCTCCGCAGCCTTGATGGGCTGTCTGGCAGGCACCTTCAGATCGGCTCCAAACGGCGCGAGGGTGCCTGCCGCCGCCGCATCATCTGCGCCAGACAGAGAAACGGCTGACAATATTAAACTCGCAAAACCCGCGATGAGAATACGCTTCATACTTAATTCCTTATTTTAAACTTTTATTATCAACAGATATAATTCAAGAACATGCCTTACGGCATTGACTACAAACGGATACAGGAAAATTTGAAATTTGTTTGTAGTTAAGCCCGTAAGGGCTGTTCTTGCACTTGCCGATTTTTCTCCTTTTCTCAATCCCTCACTGTTTCCGGATATGCGGCAGGCGATACCAGCACATTGGTCGGCTGCCCGTTATGGAACAGGATCTGCCCGGACCATGCCCAGCCGCCACCGGTGTTTATATCCTCTACGCCTGTGGAATACCATTTGACGCGCCCGTCGAGGAAGAGGAAATTTGCGCCTCTGGGCTTCTGCCAGACGCGCTTGTCGCTGTCGCCGCCGCCGGGATGGTTCGAGCTATAGGGAGGCTCCATATTGTCGCTTTTCTGCAACCTGTCAAGCATTACATCTGCCATGCTGGGCGATATCTTCAGGCTGCTGAGCCCGTACTGCTGCGCATGGGCGAAATATCCAATATAAGGAGGGTTTTCTCCTGAATTGTTCGCGGGGCATCTGATGACGTCAGGCTCCCAGCGCGAAGGGATCATCCATTTCCTGCCATAATGATAGGACGGACAATACAGAACCTTGTAGCTGTTGATGTATTCCGGATAGAGAATCCCCATCCCTGAATAATTTCCGAACTGGGTGGTGTTCGTCGCCTGGCCGGAGTAATAGACCGCCGCACATGGAGGAGTCCATCCCTGGGAATCTACAGTATACGCCGTGATGCCGATGCCCGCCTGCCTCAGGTTGCTGGCGCATTCCACTTTCACCGCCGTCTCCTTCGCCTGCTTGAGGGACGGAAGCAGGATTGAAACCAGTATTGCGATGATCGCAATTACGACGAGTAACTCAATTAGAGTGAACAGTGAAAAAAATACTCGTCGCCCTGAGCTGTACTGAGCATGGTCAAAGCAGATTGCCCGCAGTGAGCTTGTCGAACCTGTCGAACGGGCCACCAGCAGCTCTATGAGCGTGAAATTCCTGTGCCTGAAATTTTTCATGTTCATGGGAAAAGGGCCATTCTCTGACCTGTGTTCGGGGCGCCCTGGACGGCAAGATAAATAATACCGCTTGCATCTGTAAATCCTGCAGATGAACCATCGGCCCGCAGATAGTTATAGTAGGCATTTACATAATTGCGGCTATGGTTTTTAGGACAATCCCCATACGATGCGTTCGGCAGTCCGATACCGTGCCAGTCGCTCACAATTGCCAGGGTCTGCGGCATATTGTACAGTTTCTTGCGGGTCAGGAGGTACCCATCGGAACCTGTACCAAGGGAATGAGAGGACAGGTTCGGGTTCGTCTCATAGGAACATTCCGTGGCGCTGCCGGCGTTCCAGAGCGTCTGGAAAGTGCTTCCAGCCGTCCCGGGCCATTTCCTGCCTGTCCATCCCGGAGCAAACTTGGCGCTTGGACAATAAAGTATGTCCGGAGGTTCCTTGATGTATTCATCTTCAATCAGGACTCCCAGGTATACAGGCCCGGTTGTCCCTCCGTAGTTGATCAGCCATCCATTTCCACGATATCCGCCCATACCCCATCCATCGTGGTCGGTCGCATAGGAATGGACACTCACGCCCATCTGCTTGAGGTTGTTCAGGCATACCGCCCTCTTCGCCTGCTCCCTGGCGTTCTGCAGCGCCGGCAGCAGCATCGCAGCCAGAATTGCGATGATCGCAATAACGACGAGTAATTCAATTAGAGTGAACAATGAAAAAAGTACTCGTCGCCCTGAGCTTGTCGAACGGGCCACCAGCAGTTCAATTAGGGTGAACAATGCCGGATGTCGGATACTGGCTTCCTGGTTTCCAGATCGTTCATCATGCATCCTGCCACCTGCATCAGGAATCTTGATATTATGTCTTCTATTTCTCATCTCCACCTCCGACAATCTGAGGTTTTATCCTGACGAGCTGCGGACCTGATGGTGCTCTTCCTTCCATCCTCGACATCAGGAGGTTTATCATCTCTTCGCCTGTCTGGAAATTGCGCTTGTCTACGGTCGCTTCGGGCACGTATTCCTCCCACTGCCGCTCCTCACATTCCCGCCAGGTATTGTCATATCCCGCCAGCATTATATCTTTTCCCGGGATCTTATTGAAGAGCCTGCACGCCGAGGCGGCAGGATAGACGTCCGAATCGCTGGTCAGCATGATCGCATCCACGCCCTTCCCAGATGAAAGATGCTCGGCAAGAAATCCCGCATACTGCCGCGTCCTGTCCTCAAAATTCCTCCTGTCTCCTGAAATACGGGGGGAGAGGCTTCCGATGGATATCGGCGGGAGAATTTCAATTCCGCTTTCAGAGACCGCCTTCTCATATCCCGAATTCCTGTCCCTCAACCAGTATACATCTCCTGAAAAACTCCATATCCTCAGGATTCTCCTGCATCCCCTGGAAATGAGCCTTTTCGTAAGCAGGTAGCTCCCCTCGGCATGATCTGAGATCACCCTGTCAAATCTTTCTATTCCTTCACAGTCGCCGTTGATGACAACCGGTATGTCCATCCTGGAAGCTTCAGACGCCGCCTGCCTGCAGAGATCTGCAGACGAAATCATATTATTGGACAGTATTACGCCTGCGGGGGAATTTCTGACAATTTCCGAGAAATATCCGTCCCTCAGGCAGCTTGTGTTGAGGACCATGGAATGATAGGACATCCTGTTGCAGCGGTCTATGGCTCCTGCTTCAACCGACCACATCGCATGGCTTTCCGCGTATTTCGCAGGATTTTCCGCGAGATTGCTCAGTATGACGAAGAACTTGCCCATGGAATTCACGGACTTCTGCTTTTCTTCTCCAGCTACGATTCTGCCGCGCCCGTTTTCAATTGATCTGACAAGCCCGTTCTTTTCCAGATGCCTCAGCGCAGTCCTTACAGTTCCCCTCGATACATCCAGTTTTTCCGCTATATCGAGTTCCGCAGGTAGTCTTTCCCCAGATCCAAGACGCCCCTTGCTTATCCATTCCTCGAGAGTCCTTATTACTCTTATCCGAGGTGAATTGTTCTGCAGGACCCCTGAATATCTCTTTATCATTGGCCAACTCCGTAATTATCCTTTATTTAGACATATTTTATACACTAATTGTACAATTGTCAAGAAAGAGATCCTTAAATTTTTAGGGATTTTTCCAGATTAGTTTTATCTTGACCGTTCCAAAACCAGTATCCAGTCGTGGAGGAACGGTATAAGAGGAGCCTTCCAGCAATGGTTGCTGTCGGGTTTTACGATGCCAAGATCAGTTTTATCACCATTGACAGTGTTCCAGTACCAGGCGCGGTATTTCACGCCCTTTTCAATGTTCTTCACCAGCGGACCGTCCCAGTGGTAAAACCTTGCAGGAATATAGGCGATACGGCATTCTCCTGGAACACCGGCGCAGAAAGAACGGAACGCAGGATGGTAATGTTCGGCACCCCATTTGATTCCAATTTCAATCCATTCAGGATGCGGTTCCAAGCGCTGGAAAGGGATTCCGGACAGGAGTCTCTTCGCCATCCCGAGCTGTGATGATCCCGGCAGGTTCATGGCATCGTCCCAGAATATACCGTCAAAAGCCTTTCCGGCTGGGCGGTCTCCGGTAGGCCTTCTCCTGTCATTTGCCTGGAAAATTCCTGCTGCTCCATATGTGAATCCGGCGCCACCGGAAAGTATTGTCGCCCAGAAAGCATATCTCTGGACTTCCGGACCGTTCAACCCCATATGTCCTTCATAAGGAGGCTCAGCGTTCACGACCGGCAGATTCGGAAATGCCTCCCGCGATTCTTCCGTGAACTTCGAACAGCATTCACAGGAATATCCTGCGGTATGCCCGACCTGCAGCATGTGGAAGTCAAGGATTGAAGTATCATCAAGATCCTCCCATGATTTCCGGCGCGGGTGGGTTGTAAGCGGCCTGTGGAACGGATCGATCTCCTTGACGAAAATTCCAATCCTCGTCCAGGCTTCCATCTGCAGAGTTGAATCCCCTTTTCCATCCTTTGAAAGATAATAAGGCATGGCTGTCTCACCGGCAAGACACCAGGCAACGGGATATGCCCCATATCGGGCTACAAGATATTTCCAATGAAGCCTCATCCTGTCTTCCCCCATGAATAGCAGATGATATCCCCAGCTTCCAAGTATGCATGGAAGAATTCCTTGTTTCACCAGCCATCCTATACGGAGATCCACCTCGTCGAAGTACCGCGGATTGATGCGCTCATAACCATTTTCCCAGGGAGAACCACCTTTATTGCTGTCACGCCCGTCAAAAGGAGCCGTATCCGGCTGGAATCCAATAACTGTCTGGACGACAGTAAAACCTTTTTTCACCCGGTCCGCTGTCAACTTCTTGAATCCTTCAGGCCAGCTTATGCGCTCGGACATTATCATCCACCAGGTATCAGCCAGCCAGAAGAAAGGAGTGCCGTCACTGTGTTCAAAACCATCGCCTTTTGCAGACACATTGACAGCGCCATGACGTGCGAAAATTCCTGAAGCACCTGCGGCTGATTTGGCTTCTATGGCACCTTCGATACCGTGCAGGCCCTTGTCTGAAGCATCTTCGCAGACGGTACGGAAATTATAGGTTCCTTTGCGGGGAGGAGTGAAACGTGCGCGCCATTCCTGCTTTCCCGCCCAGAACGCCGGTATCTTCCAGCTAGTACCATTTCCAGACACATGGACGTCCACAGATGT
>CAZDNQ010000121.1:0-10700 GCA_964506605.1 uncultured Victivallis sp.
GTAAAGTTCCGCGGGCAGGGGAGGGCCGTACGAGAATTCCGAACGCGGCTGAATCTGCATGATCTGCGTGAATTTTTCAGGATTCTGTCTCAGTTGTTGGTCAAGTGGGCCGTCCTCCTTCCTGTACGTCTGCGGCGCACGAGGCTGTACCAGCTTCCAGTCGCCATCGCGCATTGCGGCATTGGAGCCGATATAAGGATAATATCTGTTCCACTGCCAGAATCTTCGCGTGTTGGTCTTTCCGTTTTCACCGCGTAGGACATGAAGGTTGTTCCAACCGTCCAAAGGCAGATTGTCTTTCGGAACTTCAACGCCTGCCATCGCCAGCAATGTCGGCAGCCAGTCGGTCAGATGCATCATGGAATCAATATTCTTCCGGCCGGGCAGGCCGTCCGGCCAGCGCATGATCATCGGGAGCCTGATTCCCCCTTCATAAGTGAGGCCCTTTGAACCATGGAAGTTGCAGTTGAAGCGGCGGAGATCGTGATCTCCATGCCCGCCGAAATCCGGACCGTTGTCACTGGTGAACATTACAATTGTGTTGTCGCTGAGTCCGTACCGCTTCAATTCTTCGAGAAGGCGTCCGATGTTGCGGTCCATGTTGCGGATCATCCCATATAGGGTGCTGACACCTTTGTTGAATTTGCCGGTGTCACTGAACGGCCTTATGTCCTCTTCCGGGGCCTCGATCGGGAAATGCGGACAATTGTACGCAAGATGCAGGAAGAACGGCTCGGACTTGTGGCGTTTGACAAAGTCGATCGCTTCATCCGTGAGTAGGTCGGTCAGATATTTGCCATTGTTGGCTACACGTGTTCCGTTGCGTTCAATCCTTGGTTCAAAATAATACTGCCAGCCGCCGCGGAACCCGAAGAATTCATCGAAGCCGCGCCTGTTGGGATGGTATTGATCTCCGATCGTCCCGTTGTGGAACTTCCCGACGAGACCTGTGGCATATCCTGAATTCTTCAGGATGTCGGCGATTGTGCGTTCGCGAAGCGACAACCTTTCGCATCCGAGATGGTCGAAGGTGTCTATGCTTCCGGTTCGGTGCGGATATCTGCCGGTAAGGAGGCTGGCCCGTGAAGGATTGCAGACAGGCGATGCGGCATAGTGCTGTGTCAGGCAGACGCCTTCGTCCGCGAGACTGTCCAGCACGGGCGTCCTGCTGAGTCCGCCGTTGAACTTGCTCATGTCGCCGTAGCCCATGTCATCGGCGACAATGAAGATTATGTTTGGTCTGGTTTTCATAAGTATGTCGGATTTTCATCCGACGGTTTCCTTCCCAAATTCGTTGACGGGTTGAAACCCGTCCTACTTGTCCAGTTTCGTCACAGTCACGCTCTGTACTAGGAATTTGCCGGAGTTGAATCTGAAGTTGAAGGCCCAGGTTCCTACGAACTGCGAATCATCAATCTTCCAGGTCGCGTTGGTCCATTCCTTGCCTTCCGGTATCTCATACGGTTCAGGCTTCTTGTAGCCGTTGCCGGTTGTCGACTCGTATTCGAGTGTCAGTTTGGCCGGATCGCCTTTCTCGTTGCGCTTGACTACTGCTGTGATCTCTATCGGGATGCTGGAGTAGGCGAGGAAGTTTGGGTCGACGTAGAAAACATTGCCGCCTTTCGGAACCTCGCCGGCGCGGGCGTTGCCGCCGTAGGCGACGATGTCGGACGCGATGGTGTCGGCGACCATGGTGTGCAGACCCTTCTCAACGTACTTGTCGGCAAATGTGACCGAGACAGACTTTGCGTCAGTATAGTCTCCTCCCCATGGGAACGGCTTGCCCTTGTTCGCCTTGGCCTGTGATACAAGCTTATCGGATATTCCGGTTACAAAGACAGGAGCCATGCTCAGGTTATACTTGGTCGCATCGGTAGTTTTACCGGTCGGGGGATCGATGATCTGGACATTCTGCCCGAAATCTACCTCATCAGGCTTGGATGTCCCCGCCCATGTCACAAGAACTGGTCCTTTTTCTCCTTGGAAGACAAATCCATAGTGTTTTTCATTCAGCAGCACCCAGCCGATGTAGTTCGGATGCCTTCCTATCTGCTGGACAAGCCTGCCGAGGGCATGATATGCCGGACGTGGCTTGGCTTTACCGTCGATAAGACCCAGCGGACCGCTGTCACCGTCCATGCCTTCGAACCACTGGATGCACGCGATTCCCTGTGCGATTCCCATCGTATAAGCCATGATGACGGCACGAGTCTGGTTGTCATTTCCGTTCTTCGTGTCGAATCCTATTTCCGTGAAGATGATGGGGATATTGACCTTTGTCGGATCCTGTGCGGCGAGCATCTTCCGCACTGTGGGGGCGATGCTCATATACATGGGTTCGGCGCCGGGATGTTTTACGATCGTCCCCATGATCTCATAGGGATGCAATGTGATGTAGTCGTAATGCCCTTTTGCGCCGGCCTTGATCGCCTGGTCGAGATACGAGATGTGCGCCGACTTCGCGGCCATGCCCACAAGCGCGTCCGGGTTTGCGGCTTTCGCAGCGTCATAGGTGGCGATGACGACCTTTGCATAATCTGAAGCCGGGGCATTCTTAGTTCCGTTTGGCGGTTCGTTCCAGCATTCGAAATATTTCACTCTGCCCTTGGTATGCTCAACTACTTTTCCAACCATCTCGCCCCATTCAGGAATGCTGTTCAGAGGAAGACCTCCCTTCTGATCCTTGGTATCCCATTTCGCAATGCCGTTGAACATGATTCCAGTGGAGACGCCTATGCTTTCCAAATATGTAATCCTATCATCAATACTCGTCCAGGTCCATTCGCCCTGTTTCTCAGGCTCTGCGCCCCATCCGCCGGAGCAGGAACGGAGATCGCGCAGCCCTATCTCCACCATCTGCGGCATCCATTTCGAGTGGTCCCTTGAACGAATCGAGCTGCTCCCGATACCGAACGGACTCATGACGGGATCCGGCTTCAATGCGGGCTTGGTAGTTTCTGCAGCAGTCTCCTTGGCGGGTTCCTGCGCATGCAAGGAGAAACTTGCAGACAAAAGAACCAGCATAAAAAAATGAGTGAACTTGACATTAAAATTCATTTGGCGCCTCCTTAATTATTATCTTAATGCCGGCAAGATGCCGGCGCTCCATATTACTTTGCCGGTACCGCTGCTCCTGAATCTGCAGGTGCCGCCTTTTTCACCCTTGCTTCCTTGATGAAGAACTCATTCGGCGAACCGGTCGCCTCCGTGCGGAAGTTCCAGCCCCAGCCTCCGACGAAGTTGGCATCATTCACCTTCCACGTGTTCTCATGCCACTGGTCATCGGCAGGAATTTCATAATTCCCGCCCTGGGCGCCCTTGTATCCCTTGAGCGATTCATAAAGAAGGCTTATGACAGCTTTCTTTTCAGGATCGACTCTCTTTACTACAACGGTGATCTCCAGATCCTTGGAACCGAACGATGCAAATGTCGGATCAACCCGGAAATAAATATAGCGGCCTTCCCCGCCGATCTTGAAATTGGAACGGCGCCATGTCTCTGTCAACCCGTTCTCAACAGCCGTTGTCTCATTCCTGACCTGCTTGATGCCCTTGTCCTCGTTGGTGGCTCCCAGCTTGCATGATGCCGTGTCAACCTTGCTGTAGTCGACGCCCCAGGGGAGTGGTTTCTTGACCTGGCTTTCTGCGAGATCCGCAAGTTTCTTGGGAAGATCAGTTATGAATACCGGAACTCTCGTGAGTTCGAATTCCTTGCCGGCTTCAAGAGTCGTCGTTTTGCCAGCCAGATCAGTTATCTTCACAGGAGATTCAAACTTGATCTTGTTTGTGGTTCCCGGAGGAGACCAGGCTGCGAGAGCTTTTGCATCCTTGCCCTGGAACACGAATCCATATCCGTTCTTCTCCAGATTGAGCCAGCCGAGATATTTCGGCGTGCTTCCAAGAAGGCTTGTCATTGTCTTGACCGCCTCATAGGAAGGACGAACTGTCCAGTCTTCACGGATGATTCCATGGTCTGTCCCTTTTCCGTAGGCCGGTCCGCGCGCCTCGAACCAGTAGAGGCGTTCAAATCCCTGGGCCATGGAGAGAATGTAGGCCTTTATGATTGCCTCAGCCTGCTGGGCGTCCTTTTCAGGATTAGGCTTGATAGGCGCCTGGAATCCGATTTCAGTTATCCATAATGGCATATTTTCATTCTGTTTGTTGTCCTTGAGCATTTTCCTGATGCTGTCGGCCATGCTCAGGAATCCGGATTCAGCGCCGTCGGACATCACTGCCCCGAGATTCTCATACGGATGTACCGCGATGAAATCGAAATGTCCCGCGGCTCCGGCCTTGATCGCGGCGTCGAAGAATCCAATGTCGAAATTCGCACAGCTCATCCCGATCTTGATGTCAGGACTGATTTTCTTCGCCTCGTCAAATGCGGCGACTACTAGGTCCGCATATTCCTTGGGCTTGTTGATCCCCTGGTAGAAGCTTCCGTTGAACTCGTTCCAGACCTCCCAGTATTTGATGCTGTTCTGGAAACGGGACATGACACCGGCCGTATAATCCTTGAAGTACTGTATGTCCTTGATCGGTCCCTTCCGCGTACCGCCGTCGGCCGAAGCCCAAGGTGCGAAATACGCAAAGCCTCCGGACATCTGTATCCTGTTCTTCGTGGCGTCCGCGACCATCGCATCTGCCAGCCCCCAGTTCCATTCCCCCTTCTTGGGCTGTATGGTCTGCCACTCGGGGAAATAGCGGAGGCATGTCACGCCTGCCTGGTTCAGAAGTGGATTGAACTTCGGGTAATCCTTCGACCATTCAGCCCCGGACGCGATTCCGAACGGACCTGAACTGATGAAGGCTGCCGCAGGAGTTTCTGCAGCCGCAGGCTTGTCCTGGCAGAAGACATTAGATGCCGTAAACATAGAAACCAGTGCTGTGGAACTCATGATCCACGTTTTGATCTTGAATATTCCTCTCATAAATCCTCCCCTCTTTGTTTATTTCATGTGATTTTATGTAATATTAATAATATTCTAGTGGAGAAGCCCCCTGGTATCCCAGTAGTCTACGACTCCGACGCCGTTCAAGGCGCTGCCATTGCAATGTTCCCCATGACCGTCCATGAAAACTACATTGGCGGTGTCTGCCGGATGTCCCACCCAGATGTAGTCCAAGCATCCTCCGCGGTTGCACAGCCCGGAGAAGCCGGTGGCTATTCCAGCGCCCGGAGTTCTTGCGTTCAGAAGTACAGGAGATGATCCTCCCTGGGTGGCGGAATCGCTTGCCATGATGTAGGCGGATGGCTTAGCGACGCTGGTCATGTAAATCCCGCGGAACTTTGTTCCTCCCGCAACAAGTTCGTCACCTATGAATCCTCCATTCGTGGTGCCAGGGACGATGAAAGCATAGTTCGGGCCGCTGAAACCGGACGGGAACTTTGGATCATTCTTGGGACATCTGAGTTTTGTCGTACCTGCGTCCGTGTATGGGGCATTCTTGTAGAAGCCATACCACCATTGAGGCTGTCCTCCATATGATGTCCCTTGCGGTACAACGCTCTCATGATCGCCGGCATACACCATCGCAATAAGTCCGAGCTGCCTCTGGTTGCTCATGCAGGTGATGCTTTTGGCGTATTCCTTGGCCTGCTGGAGCGCCGGAAGGAGGAACGCGATCAGGACTGCGATGATCGCAATCACCACCATAAGTTCTATCAATGTAAAATATTTATTTCTCCCAGTAGGAGAGAAAAAATTGACAAGCATGTTTTTCATGGCAGCCTCCTTTTTGTGTCCGGGAGCGTCGACTGGCGGACAGCGACTTCTATGTTGTCCGGCTGCATGAGAAGAGGACCTGTCCATTTCTGTTTCCTTTTCATAATCCACCTGATACATTTCTGGAGAAATGGTTCAAGGGGGACCTGTTCCATGGAGGTCAGGCTTGGTCTGAACGACTCGGGCTTGGCTCCAGTTCCTGCGACACATACGGCTACGTCTTTGCCTGGAATTATGGCATGGTCGATCATCGCGCACATTGCCGCAAAGGCGGCGGGTTCAGTTATGCAGAAAAACGCCTTCGAGTCAAATTTACCGGTGCGGATAAGCTTGTCGATCAGCCCATATGCCGCAGGATATGGATCTGAATAGACCTTTACAGGCTCGTTTATTAGTTTTCCTCCGAGGCCTTTTTCATCAAGCCATTTTTCCCAGACGGAGATTCTCTCCGAGATCACTCCTGAACACGGCTGCACGTTGAGGCAGTCTATCCTCCTGTGGCCCATAGAGGCCAGATGGTCCAGCATTTTCCTTACGAATAGCGGAGGGAAGATCATGATTGAAGGTATGCCATAGGAGCTCCAGTCGCTGTTGAGGACAAAAAATGGTTTTCCTGTCTTTTTCAATTCCGACACGAGGCCGGCCGACGGTGCGGGGGGCAGGAAGAAGGTGCAGTCGAAGCTGGCGACAGTGCTCTTTATCACAGGATCGTCATTATGGTAATAGTAGACCGGCTTGAACATGAACTTATATTTTCTGGAAAGCTTCGACAGGGCGATGTTCCATTCATCGGTCTCGCCTGACGGATGGGCCGGAGCGAGGAGGGCGACCTGCGGCTGCGATGATCTGTTCCTTATCTCAAGCCGCCCGTTTGGAAGCCTGTAGAGGTATCCTTCTTCGATCAGCTTCATCACGGCCTTGCGCGCTGTCATGCGGCTGACGCCTATCTCATCGGCAAGATCGCGTTCTGCCGGGATTCCGCCGACATGGTAGTCGCCGTTCAGTATCCTGCCTGTCAGCCTTTCAGCTGCAGTGATGTGCTTGGTCCGCCTCATGGGATCTCCCGGTGAATTGCTCGAATCTACATGGGCTGGTTTGCCAATTCAAGTTAAAATAGACCAAAAATGGTATAAAAAATGACTTCACGGCTACGCCAGCTTTCCCCACTTCCTTTGAAATAGTCAATCCCATGCAATAAAGTACTCTTTTGCGGCGTTGTAGAAATTCCATGTTGATTAACTGACCGGTGGGACCCGATGAGATTTATTTTGGCTATATTCCTGGTGATGTCATTCTCATGCATCCTGCCTGCCCAGCCGGCGGACAAGGTGAATGCATCGTATTGGAAGAAGGTTGCGCTGCCTGCGGAGGCGAAGGGGAATGTGTCCGTCATCCTGGATTTCTTCATACCCGTCGAATGCAAGGGGTTCATCCTATGCGATGGGAAGGGCGATGCCGTCAAGACACGCATCCTGCAGGTGGAGGAAAGCCATGTGAGGGCATTCTTCAACGCAGGCGGACAGAAGGAGCTATGGCTGGCGTTCCTCAAGGACGACGTAGGGCACGCTGAAAATCTCGTCAACGCATCCGGGCTCCTGCATGTCGTAAGGAAGCCAAAAGAGAAGATGGGAGAGGTGGATTCCGTAGACACGTTCATGAAGCTATGGGGCAATTCGGAATTCCAGGGGGCTGCATTCGAGGAGAAGGTCTTCTGCGGATTCAACGCCTTCGGGAACAACAACGACACCCTCAATTCATATGAGGGGCGCATACAGATCGGCAAGACCGGGAACTACAGGTTCTATTCTGCTTCGACGGACGCGTCGTTCCTGCTGATAGACGGGCGTCCCGCGGTATCCTGGCCGGGCAGGCATGATCCGTGGAAGGGGGCCAACAATGAGATCTTCGGCGACATGCAGCTGCAGCAGGGCTTGCATTCCTTCAAGTATCTCCATGCGAACAAGGGAGACTGGCTCTGTGCCGTTGCAGGCTATTTGCTGCCGGATGAGAAGAAGAACGGTGTGATCCCAAAGGAGGCCTTCACTCCGGTCTTCAAGGCTGTGATCGGGCAGATGGAGGATCGTGATGGAAAACCCGTGCCTGAGTTCTCATGGAACAACCGGCTTATGGTTTTTTTCGACGCGCACTGCATGCATGATGTTGAGTTCGAAGCGTCAGTCCCCCCGGGTTTGAAGCCGAAGAAGATCACCTGGGATTTCGGAGATGGGACATCCGGCGAGGGCGCCAAGACATCCCACATATATTTCAAAAGGCTGACATACCATGTGTCCATGGCAGTTGAGCTTGCCGACGGCAGGAGGATGAAGCAGTTCCAGGATGTCCAGGTCAACTACAGGTTCGGCCAGAATGAGAACGATGACAATATAACTCTGGATCTGATGAAAAGGGCCGTGCAGCAGGAGGTATCGTCAGGCGTGCCCCAGGAAGGATATGAGTCGATCATGGCTTCAATGCTGTTTTATAAGCAGAAAAAGGAGGCGGTTGAATTCTGCAGGAAGACACCGCTCATGAAGGACGCCCCCCTCGGAACTGATGTTTGATTTCCTGGACAGGCTTGTGGATGACAGGATGACGGAGGCCGAGGACTACAGGGCCGCTGTCGAAATCTGGGATGTATTCATAGCCAAGGCGAATGATCCTCTGAAGGCCAGGGCCCTTCTAAGGAAGGCGGAGATTCTCTGCGGACCTCTCGGTGAGACCCAGAAGGCGCTTGAAATCGCCGATGGATTGAAGGGTGCCCAGTTCTCCGACAAGGAGAAGATTTCCTATCTTATCCTGCGGGCGGACCTTGCGCTCCGTAAGGAAGGGCTCAATGCTGCGTATTATATATTGGACAGCGTGAGGCAGAAGAACGCTCCTGCAAGGGATCCGAAGGAAAGGCTGCAGCGCGAGAATTCAGTCAATGCAAGGCTTTTCCTCATAGATCAGCTGATAGCTTCAGGCAAATACCAGGAGGCGTTGGACAATGCCGCTCAGATTGAATATGAGAATCCTGCGATCAGGCTCCATGCGCCTTTTGCGCTGTTGAAGGGGAAGGCTCTTTCAAAGCTTGGAAGGACTATGATGGCGGGGGCCGTCCTGGAGGACGCGCTGCTTCTGGACATGGATGACGATATCGATGCCAAGACCAGGATTGTGCTCGCTGGAACATATGTCGCGAGAAAAGAATTTCTGAAGGCGAAGCAGCAGATCAGCGCGATCAGGAAGAAGAGGGCAGGATCGCTCGAGGAGATCGAGGCTTCGAAATTGCTTGAACTTATAAACAGCAGGACAGGTGAAGGGGCGAAATGAAAATTCTACTTTTGATTGTTCTTCTTTCGGTATCCACGGCTCTTGCTGCCGCGGACGAGGATGATTTCCTGAAGCCTGTCGGAAAGCCGCCGCATGCCAAGGCCGACCGCCAGCAGGCCGGAGAGGCGCTGCCTCCGCTGCCTCTCCCTGCCACGCCGCTCAGGCGTTCCGAGAAGAAAAGCCAGCCCAGTCCGGCGACGCTCATCGGAAAAGTCGTCTGGGGAAGCTATATCGACTACAAATGGGAGGACGGGCAGGTTACCAGGGTCTTCGACTGGAACATGGTGCCTGCGGACTGCCAGCGCATCCTGTCCATCGCCAGGGATCACATGGGCATGGAATACAAGGTTGAGACAGTGAACCTGTCGAGTTTCGACTATACTCCCGCACAAATTCCAGTACTGTTCTTCTCGGGGGGACGGTCCCTCAATTTTACTGATGCGGAGCGCGCAAAGCTCAGGAGCTTCATGCTTGCCGGGGGAATGCTCTGGTTCGATTCGGCGGTCGGATCACCCTTCTTCTACAAGTCCGCACTCAAGGAGCTTACATTGATGATGCCTGAGTGCCCGGCCCGCAGGCTTCCTCTCGACCAGCCTGTGTTCCATATGGTGAAGGATATGACCAAGGTGAACCTTAAGGACAGGAAGGACGTTGAACCTGTCCTTGAAGGAGTCTACGTGGGTTCGAGGGTCGCTGCAGTTGTGTCCCCGTACGGAATGGGGGTCGGCTGGGACAGGGCGAATCCGGAGCTGATCTCAAAGGCCGAATTCTATGACAACGCTTCCGCGGACATACTGGGCCTGAACATCATAGCATACGCGGTCGGATGGTTCCCCGTCGGAAAATCACATTCGCGCATCGACATATACGGGCAGAAGGATGTGGCGGAGGATTCAGATCCTGTGATCTTCCCGCAGATCAGGACTGACGGGGTCTGGAACACCGAGCCCGGGGCCGGAAGCAGGCTGATGCGGTTTGTCAGCCGCAATGCGAACGTCAAGGCGAACTATATCAGCAAGGCCATCGTGCTTGGCAAGGACAATGTCGGCGCATATCCCTTCCTTTTCCTTACCGGTATAACCGACTTCAAATTCTCCGAGTCCGAGAGGAATGCGCTGAAGGAATATCTGGACAACGGAGGATATCTCCTGGCGTGCAGTTCGCTTGGGATATCGGAGTTCGACTCGGCCTTCAGGAGCCAGGTCGCGCTGATGTATCCTGATCTGAAGTTTGAACGGATTCCCCTCGACAGCCCTGTGTTCCAGAAAGGCCCCTATAAGACTGATATGGCTGAATATTCCCCTGAGACGAAGGCGAGATTCCCCAGCTTGAAGGGCTCCTATCTCGAAGGGCTGAAGATCGGCGGTGAGTATAGGATAATTTACAGCCCGGTGGACATTGCAGCCGGATGGCAGGGTGACAAGCACCCGCTGAGCTGCATGTATATGCCGGACGACGCATTGAAGCTCGGTGCCAATCTCGTCTCATATTTCATGACGCACTGAGGATTCAAGATGGATGATTGGATAGATGGCTGAATGATTGGTTTTATCATGGAGACAGAATAATATATGTTGAAAGCAATGCATGTTTTCAGTCTTCATGTATTTGACACGCAGCAATCCATTCATCCGCAAATCCATTCATCCAGCTTAAGGCGGG
>CAZDNQ010000122.1:0-10688 GCA_964506605.1 uncultured Victivallis sp.
CAGGCCGATCTTGTCAAGTATGGCTATGAAAGGTTCGGGATCCATTTCCTCGACATTGACCATCTTGCAGGCGTCCCATTTGCCGTTGGCGATGAGCATCGCTGCGGCTACCGGCGGAACTCCGGCAGTATAGCTGATACCCTGGGAACCGACTTCGAGGAAGCATCTGTGGTGGTCGGAGACCTGGTAGATGAGCACTTCGCGCTTCTTGCCGTTCTTCCAGCCCTTGACGAAGTTTCCAATGCAGGTCTTGCCTGTATATTTCGGGGCGAGGGTCTTCGGATCAGGAAGAAGGGCTTTCACTACCTTCAGCGGAACCACTTCCTGGCCGGTCGTCAGCTTCACCGGCAGATGCGAGAGGAATCCAAGCGTGCGGAGCACCGTGAAGACATTGATGTAGTGGTTGCCGAACCCCATCCAGAAGCGTATGCTGTTCGCATCAATGTTCTTGCATAGGGAATGGAGCTCGTCATGTCCGTTGAGATAGATGGGACAGGGGCCGGCGACGGGGAAATCATAGATGCGTTTTACGGAATGAGTAGGATATTCCTTCCATTTCCTGTCGATCCACGTATAGACCTTGATGAACTCGCGGAAGTTGATCTCAGGATCGAAATTGGTCGCGAAATACCTGCCATGGCTGCCGGCGTTCACGTCCATGATGTCGATGGTGTCTATCTTGTCGAAATAGCGTTTCTGGGCGAGGGCGCAATAGGCGTTGACAACGCCGGGGTCGAATCCTGCTCCGAGGAGGGCGGTAAGCCCCTTCTTCTTGCAGATGGCCTTGCGTTTCCACTCATAGTTCGCATACCATGGCGGCTTCTCGCAAACCTTGTCCGGATCTTCATGGATCGCGGTGTCCATGTACGCCGCGCCGGTTGCAAGGCATGCCTCTAGGACGGACATGTTCACAAATGCGTTGCCGAGATTGATGACGATCTGGGACTTTGTCTCTTTGATGATCTTTATGGTCGCCGGTATGTCCATGGCGTCGAGCTGGCGGGAATAGAGCTTCTTAGAAGTGTCCTTCAGATGCTTCATCTTCCTGATGCTGGAGATGATCTCGTCGCACTTGGCCTTGGTGCGCGAGGCGATGCAGATGTCTCCGAGCACGTCGTTGTTCATTGCTGCCTTGTGCGCGGTCACGTGTGCGACGCCGCCGGCACCGATTATGAGGACATTCTTCTTCATGCTAAGGACTCCTATTTAGAAAATAATATTTTGAACATCGAACATCCAACATCGAACTTTGAACATCGAAATAAAACATGGAAAATCAAGAAATACTACGGTTTACCCTTGTTCCTTTCAGCAGTTCTTACGCTTGAAACGAATATTTTAATCAATTCTTCTGTCTCATCCAGTAAATTTTGAACATAATCCGCAGGTTTAAACATTTCAAGATATCTTATCAGCAGAAGCCAACGTTTTGTCTCACGGAATTCTTTGAGACATATTTTCAGCTTATGAATGAAATCATTTTGTGATTCTGCAGCCTGAGCTTCTCCATGATTAGGATATGGAGACGTTCCAGATCTCAGCAACTGTCCTGCAATATGATTGCCAGCTCTTGTGTTCGGGAGTCTTTCTGCTAGCCTTATAATATTTGCGGTATAAACAAGCAATCTTTCTTCGAGATCAAATTTATCGGATTTGTTCATGTATTTCTTTCGTTCAAAGTTGGAAGTTCGAAGTTGAATGTTCGATGTTCAATTCTTATGATAGGCTATTTTTGAAGTCTTCATATCCGAACTTCCGCACAACTTCGATCTTCCCGCTCAGCCTGCGGACGGCGATGGACGGCATAGGCACGCCGTTGAACCAGTTCTTCTTCACCATCGTATATCCTGCGGTGTCGGCGATCCGGACCTCGTCGCCGACCCTCAACGGCTTCTTCAGCCCGTGTGTTCCGAATACATCTCCGGCCAGACAAGATCTTCCGGCTATCATGAACTTGGATTTCCCCGGTTCAGGATATGAGAGCCGCGGCGTAGTGCGGTAGATGAGATGGTCAAGGGTATGCGCCTCGAGCGATGCATCGATGATGGCTATGTCGATCTTGTTGTGGACGACATCCAGGACCGTGGTCACAAGTTCAGTGGTTTGCGTGATCGCGGCTTCGCCCGGTTCGAGATAGATCTGGACTCCGTACTTTCCACTGAACTCCTTCATCTTGATGCAGAATTCCCTGACAGGATAACCTTTCTTCGTGAAGAAAAGCCCGCCGCCGAAACTGACCCACTGCATCTTTTTCAGCAGGGATCCATATTTTCCGCCGATGTAGTCCATGGATTTTGCGAGATTCGCAAAGTCGTCGTTCTCGCAGTTGAAATGGAACATGACGCCGCTGATCAGCGGAGCCATCTCCATCACCTTTTTCCTGTCGAGAACTCCGAGACGTGAATATTTCCTTGCCGGATCGGCAAGATCAAAATGTGAATAGCTGATGCCGGGGTTGACGCGGAGTCCGAGCTTCAGGCCTTTTACATCATTATGGTACATCTCGAGCTGGGAGGCTGAATTGAAGATTATCTTGTCGGCGAATTTCCTCATCTCCAGGATGTCGTGGCGTGAATATCCGACGCTGAACGCATGTGTCTCCTTGCCGAACTTCTCGTGTCCGAGACGGGCCTCGAAGAGGGAACTGCTGGTCGTGCCGTCCATGTACTTTCTCATGAGAGGAAACACGCACCATGTGGAGAAGCATTTCAGTGCGAGCACGGATTTCGCGCCTGAATCCTCGCGTATCCTCGCGATGACTTCAAGGTTCTTCTTCAGCTTCCGTTCGTCGATTAGATAATATGGTGTCGATATCTGCGCCATGTTCCGCCCCGGTTTTGAGTTTTATCCTGAATCAAAAGGATAAATCCTCCTCTTTTATTTTCAAGGATGGAATGAATATGGACAAAGACTTTAACGGACTAAAACGCCGGTCCGGACCGGCATTTATTTTTTAACTTCAGCTGTCCTGTAGAACATCAATGTGCCCCATATTTCCGGGGTTACAATTGACATTCCTTCCGGCCGCACCTTCTCCAGCACGGTCTTGGTATAAGGCATTGGAAGCCCCTTGCGGACGGCATAATGCAGGTACCCGAGCTCCCACATCGGCTGGAATTTACCGCGACCCTGGTCCGGTTTGTAGATTATTCGACCCTGGAACTCAGGTTTCCAGTCCAACTCCGTGTTGAAACGCGCCGTATATTCCAGACCGAGCAGCAGCCTGTTGTCCATGGCGCCATATAGATCTCTACCCTGCTTCCACGCTATCTCGCATAGAGACAGCATCGCGCCAAGGCCTTCCTGGACATGGGTCTGGTCGCGCGTGGTTTCCTGGCACTGCCCGTTGTCAAAGATATACGAGCCGATTGCCCCCTTGCTTTTTCCGTTGAGATAATGCTCAATGCCCCTGTTGAATTTCTCATGGTCGTCGAAGAAGATGCCTATGCACATAAGTGAATTCATTATCTGCGCATCCCAGTTGCCATTATAGGTGGGCTGGAACTCCTTAAGCTGTTGGTAGAATATCTCCATCGTCATCTTCTTGAAGCTTTCGACATCTTCCTTCTTCCATCCGGATCTGGATCCGTCTGGCGCGGTGCCGTGCACAAGAAGTTCGGCGGCATTGGCGAATTTGCACATGGACCATGCCGACAAAATCTTCTGGTTGCTCCCTCCTATGGACTTGAGGGTGGAGGAATATGCACCGATTATCTCGATAGCCTTTGCGGCATTTTCCTTGTTGCCGGCAAGGACCCATTGCAGTGCATGGCTATATGCGGCATTCGCATCCCTTATCATCTGTCCGCCTCCAATATCTGGATTCCCGAACGATCCCTGGACGACATCCGCAGTCGGTTTTGCTTCGTATTTCAATGAGGCGTATTCATTCTTCTGCAGTTTTTCCCAGGCTTTTTTCCAAGGTTCTTCTCCGGAAGCAATCCTGCCACGTACGAATTCGATGTCCTCCCTGGAATGAAGCATCCCCGGATGGACGAAGGGTTTGTCCTCGGCCCTGGAATCCTGAACCCCGAGCAGAAGTAAAGCTAAGCTGGCGGTCACCTGTAAAAATTTGTGCAGTCTTGTCATAATCTCATTTCTTTGTTGCCGCATACTCCGAAGGAGTCATGAAGACACAGCCTTTTTCGATGAGGTAGTCTACGATCTTTTCAAAGTTATCGTATTTCTTGTCGTCCCACGCAGGGGGATGCCCCTGGAGGACAAGGTATTCCTTGTTTTTCCCCTTCGACTCGTACGCCTCCTTGAATTTATCGAAATCAGGATTTCCAACCGAGGATTCCAGGTTGACGCTGCGCTCGAGGATGAGCTTCTTGCTGATCTTGGGCTTGGATGGACCGTAGAACCAGATCTTCATCTCCGGAAAATCCTCGAGGGCCTTTTCCGTGTCATCGCTGAACGAGTTGAACGGCGTACCGAGGACGGCTAGTTCAATCCCGAGCTTTTCCTTCGCCAGTTTCTGGCCTTTCTCAAGCGTCGCCTTCTGTTCCTCATATGACGATCCCTTGTTGAATTCCTGGATCTTGTTCCCGTTCTCGGTCTTTTCTCCATGAGTCATGCCATGGTTCCAGAATTCTATGTTGCCTTTGCTGTTCAAGTCCTTGATCCAGTCGAAATAAGGCTGGTTGTCCTTCTCCAGCGAATTGAGGATTATCCCGAACGACGCCTTTATCTTCTTCTTTTCCACGGTGTCCACAACTTTCTTCCACCTGGGGCCGGCAGGACAGTCCTTGCTCGGGAATTTGGCTGTAAGATCGTCGAGTTTGAGGATGATGACCTGTTTTTTCCCGCCAGTTGCATCATCGGCGGAAAAAAGATTTACAGAAGTGGCGAGGGCCAATGCCAATACGGAAACTTTCAGCAAATTCATATTTTGCTCCTTCTTTATTTTCATCTTATTTTCCTGATATGTCCGCTAATCCGGATTAATCCTGTTATCCTGTCAAATCTTTTCCTCTTCAGAAATACTTTGTTTCAAACGGAGCATCGCTCCATGACTGCGGAATGTGGGTGAACCGGAAGAACTCCACGCGCCCGTCGAAAAACACTGCGTTCGTCCCTTTATGATGTATTCCTATCTGGTCCGGGATCATGTTGCCGGGAGTGCCGGTGGAAAGGGATCTGAAGGAATACGATGTCGTCCCTGTCAGCGCAGTCCGTTCCAGGAGCATGAATTTCTCCGTGCCGACAGTATGCATCATTGTCTGGCGCTTGTATCCGACCTGCCATCTGGAGAATCTTTCATTGACCACATATGAGTTTCCGTCCCATGAACCGGCCTGGGCGAGTATCGCATCCCTGCGCGGATGGGAGGGGCAGACCAGCTTGCTGAGATTCTGGTAATAGTCCCAGAAACAGTTGTCGTTGGGTGTGAAATTCGTGAACCACCTGTAGAAGTTCGCCATGTCGGTCATGTTTGCATCATCAGGGAAGATCTCGTCCCTGTGGCCGTTCGTCTTTCCGTCGCCCGTGAAAACCGGGAGATATCCCTCCCTGTCTATGGTGAAGCTGATAACCGCCATGCCGATCTGCCGCATGTTGCTCTTGCAGATGACCGCCTGCGCCTGGTCCTTGGCTCCCTTCAACGCCGGAAGGAGCATGGCCGCCAGGATTGCGATGATCGCGATGACCACGAGCAACTCGATAAGTGTAAAAAGAGATACATGATGCTGGATGCATGATGCCGGATTCAAATATCCTGCATCTTGGATCCTGTATCCTGAATCGTCGGTTTTCATCTTCATTTATCCTTCCCCTCTTTGACGTATTTCACATATTCCATCGGCGTCATGAAGACGCACTTCTGCTCCTGGAGGAAATCTATTATCCTGACGAACTCGTCGAAACGCGGTCCCGCCCACATCGCGGGATGACCCTGCAGCACAAAATATTTCCTGTCCGGATGATTTTTATATCCGGCGATAAGCTTCTTCGAATCCGGCACTCCTACGGCGCCTTCGGTGTTCACGTCCCATACGCGGTCGAGTATTGTTACTTTTCCAGCATCCTGGAGCTTCTTTCCGTCGTCGTCCATCGGCTTGTTGTACAACCAGGCCTTCATATGCGGATCATCCTGCATGACCTTACAGGTGTTCGCATCGAAATGCTGTCCCGATCCGCCGCCGCCCGGACCGAATGTCTCAAACGCGAAACCAAGCTTTTCCAGCGCGAGCTTCTGGGACTTGTCGAACCTGCTTTTCTGCTCCTCATATGATCTTGTGTCAAATTCGCTGAAGGATTTCCCCCCTTCATCATGGCAGGCATGGTCCCATCCATGGAACCAGAATTCAATAGCCCCGGAATCATGGCGCGACTTGATCCAGCCGACATATTCCGGCTTTGCATCCGGGAGGGTATCGCATGTCATTCCGAACGCCCCCTTTATCTTGCGTGATTCGAGGAAGTCGGAAATCTTCTGCCAGCTGGGATGGACCTTGCCGTTGACCTGTTTCAGGTCGTCAAACTTGAGGATGATTACCGCAGGTTCCTTGCGGGGCGGAAGATCCTTTGCTGCTCCCTTTTCCTTTTGTTTTGTCCTTGACGGAGCAGGGGGGATCGGTTTCGCGTCTGCGTCAATTCCTGCAAAGGAAAAATCATCATAGTCGGTAATGCCGATATTTCCCGGCGAAAAATGAACCCATACGGCGACCGAGGAAGCGTTTGCAGGAGATTTCTCCTTCAGGGAATACTGGTGCCACTGGCCGTCCTCATTGACGGGCCATAACGCGGGCTGCGGTTTCGCAATGACTTTCCCGTTTGAATCGTAGAAGTAGATATAGGCGCCGCTGCTCTTGTTCTTCCCTCTCGCCCAGAACGAAAGTGTAATATCCTGACCGGGCTTCACCTGCAGCCTTGCGCTTGTGACCGAGCCCGGATCGGAATTGTATTCCTCGTCCCCGACGCGCAGCCCGGCTTTTCCTTCATGTGCGGCTTCCGGGGCCAGCTTCGAGGTCGAATCTCCGAACGACCACATCTTGTCACCGTCCTCGAATCCGGGATTGGGAAGGGGTGTGGAATTCTCCGCGCAGGAAATCAATGAAGCGCCCGTCATTAAGACTATTGAAAGAATTGTTTTCATTTTTATCTCTTATGTATGTCGGGTTTTACGTGTCCGCCGTAGCATCTCAGCGAAGGCGGAACCCGACGGTTATAGACGGTTTAAAAACCGTCTTACTTGAGTTCAATCCTAAGAACCTTGTTTTTTTCTGCAGAGGCATACTTAACAGGATTCACCTTCCCATCAACCGTAATTTCATAATCCCCGAAGAATGCCTTCACCGAACATTTCCCTTCCTTATCAGTCTTCATGTCCGCATCTGTCCACCAGTCCTTGAAGACCAATTTGAGATAAGCATCCGCTACCGGTCTCGTCTTCCAGTCCTTCGTCCAAAGCGCGGCGGCAGGCGCATAATGCGCGCCTTCCCAGAAACCCCACTGCGTGATGGCATCGAACGCCGGATGGGCGAACGCGATTATCATCGTATCCCGCAGGAAGTCCGCCTGGTATGCGAGCTGGTCAGGATCGGTAGGATCCCCGATACCGACGTCGAGTTCGGTATACTGAAGTTTCTTCCCGTAATATGAGGAGAGATGGTCGAAATATCTCCACAGCCCTTCCGGACCTGTCTTTCCACCGAACTCCCTGCCGACCGAACCTCCGTGGCACTGGCTTCCGATATAATCGACCGGAGCCTTGTTCTTAATCAGGTAGTCGACCCAGCCGCGGCAGTTGTCCGCAAGCATCTTTTCCGGAAAACTTCCAAGCTCCATGCCATCAGCGCCGAAATTAGGCTCGTTGAATGTTAGGGCGGCCTTAGGATCAACCTCATGTGCCGTCCTGTACCATCCAAGCATCGATTCCGGGCCCAGCGTGTCCATGAAATCCCGGTTTACGGCGGTCTCGTTCGTGACATCCCAGTCGGAGATCCACTGCTTGAACTCGGATATCTCCTCGATGACATGTTTCCTGACAGTTTCTCCAAGAAGCTCCTTGTTGCCTTTCAATTTTTCCCTCAGGGAATCTGGAGCCCTGTATATAGTCGGCCAGACCAGGACGTGTCCGCGAACGAATTTCCCGTTGTCATGGTAGAACTTCAGACATTCCTTCGTATCCTTCCAGCCGTCCTTCCTGTTGTTTTCAAAGTAGACCCATTTAAGTTCGTTGTCGGGCACGATGGAATTATAGAACTTCGAGGATATCTCCTTGTACTTCGCGACATCTTCGGGAGTCATGTTCTTCGATTTTCCGCTGAATGCCCCGACGGATACAGCGACACCGAAACGGAACTCATGCTGTTTCATGCGTACCTTGACATCCGCATCCGCGACCGGCCGGCCTTTGTCGTCGACAACTTCCATTGTCATGTTGCCCTTGCGGATTTTTCCTATACGCTCCTCCGCCTCACTGCGCCATGGCGCGTCGGATTCCCGGCCTTCATAGTTCCAGCTCTGTCTAGGCATCTTTGCGAGGTTCGCGCCCTCGGAAAACGCCATCCAGGCGATGCCTCCTACCTCGACGGTCTGCTCCTTGTGCCCCATCATGCTGACCAGTGCGAGCTTGCCTGCCGGGAAATCCATTGAAACAGGGCCGGTTTTTATATAATACCTCTCCCATTTTCCGGTGAGCATCTTGCAGTCGTAGAAATTGTTCACGCGTCCTTTTGGGAATTTTCCGATGCTCGACTGGATGTATGCCTGGAGGGTGGCGCCAGCACCATCATCGACGATCTGCGGAACCTTCTTCCCCTTCGCCCAGAAGACGACCAGTATGGCATCCCCTTTTTTCACAGGCTCCCTGTTCAGGAGCTGGAAACTGGCATCCCAGAAGACTTTCGGTTTTTCCTTGAGAGTGAACTTGCATGCCCTGGAGAACGGCATGCCTTCTACGGGGACAATCTCCTTTGAGACCTTTTCAGAGGATTTATAGAATTTCTCCATGCCTCCACCGGTCTCAATACCGGAAAGCGCTTCCTCCTCTGTTGAGCCGCCAATCAATCTGGATTCGCCGACATCCTTGAATTCCCCGCTGATTTCAGAATAATAGGAGTCGCCGGCGAAGGAAATGTTTGATGCCGCCATAAACAGTATAAGGCCTTTCAGTATTTTATGCATGGATTCCCTTCTAGAAAAGACTTGTAGTGAATGGAGGATCGCTCCATCCGATCGGGACATGGTTGAAGGAATAGAATTCGACATGTCCGTCGTAGAAGACCGCATTTATTCCCCTGTGGTGCGCTCCGATCTGGTTCGGAATGTCGGCCTCATTGCTCAATACCCTGAAGAAATATGAGTTGCCTCCAGTCTTCGCCGTTCTTTCCAGAAGCATGAATTTGCCCGGGTTCATCTTGGTGATCAGCGTCTTCCATTTTGTCCCAATCTGCCATCTGGAGAGTCGTTCCGAGGGGATGTAGCTTGCCCCGTCCCAGCCGCCGGTCTTGGCGCTCGTGTAGATATCGTCATACCTTGGATGGGAAGGGCAGACAAGAAGGCTGATCGGCTGATAATAATCCCAGAAGCAGTTATAGTCGTCGGTAAATATCCTGTAGCCTACCGATCCTGTCATGTTCGTATCAGCCGGAAAAAGTTCGCCTTCATGTCCTGCATTCTTCACATCGCCGACCCATGGAGGCAGATATCCTTCATAATCGTTTGTGAAGCTGATGAGGTTAAGTCCGAACTGGCGCATGTTGCTCTTGCAGGAGATGCATTTCGCCTGCTCCTTCGCGCTCTTGAGGGCCGGCAGGAGCATTGCCGCGAGAATCGCGATTATCGCAATTACGACTAAAAGTTCTATGAGTGTAAAGGTGCAATATTTTTTATTTTTGGAGCCTCCCAATAATAAAAAATCATCAATGAACGTGAAGGAATGGAAATATTTTTTCACTTCATCCTCCTTGTATTTAGAATAAATCCGCAGTGAACGGCGGATCGCTCCAGCTCAATGGTGCATGCCTGAACGAGAAGAATTCGGCATGTCCGTCAAAGAAGATCGCGTTCGTGCCGTTATGATGGTATCCGACCTGGTCAGGGATCGTGTTTCCAGCCGTGCCGGCGGAAAGAGATCTGAAGGAATACGAGGTTGTCCCTGTCAACGCGGTCCTGTCAAGAAGCATGATTTTACCCTGTCCCACCTTTTCCAGTTGGCCTTTGCGTTTCTGGGTGGCTCCGACCTGCCATCTTGAGAACTTTTCATTCGGGATGTAGCTGTTGCCGTCCCATCCGCCGATATCTGACAGTATGGCGGAGTAGCGGGGATGGGAAGGGCAGACAAGGGGGGCCAGCTTTTCGTAATAGTCCCAGAAAGGATTGTCGTTGTTGGTGAAGTTGGTAAACCAGCGGTAGAAATTTGCCATTTCCGTCATGTTTTCATTTGCCGGAAAAATCTCCTCCCTGTGTCCGTCAGTCTTGCCGTCTCCGGTGAAGACGGGGAGATATCCCTCGTGGTCGTTTGCAAAGCTTATGACACCGAGCCCTATCTGGCGCATGTTGCTCTTGCATGATGCGCACTTGGCCTGTTCCTTGGCGTTCTTCAGCGCGGGAAGAAGCATTGCGGCGAGAATTGCGATGATCGCAATGACCACGAGCAACTCGATCAGGGTGAATCGAGTTGCTCTCGCCGTCGCTCCATGCTTACGCATGCCAGCTATGGCGGGCACGGCCACCAGGAGCTC
>CAZDNQ010000123.1:0-10669 GCA_964506605.1 uncultured Victivallis sp.
CGGATACCGACTCCAGGAAATGGTTCAAAAAATCCCAGCTCGCCCTCATGCCATGGTCCAGCCAGGCGCGCGGCTTCTTCGTGCCGGAACGCGCACGTCCCGACCTGAAGCGCGACCAATCGCTCGTCGAATGCTGGTACAGCGAAGACAACTTCCAGAGGCAGGCCCGCGCGATCGAGCTCGCAAAAAAGAAGAACGTAAGGCCGGTGACCATCGCCCTCGCCTACGTCCTCTGCCAGCCTTTCCCGACGTTCCCGCTCATCGGACCCCGCGCCATCTCGGAGACGAAGAGCTCCTTCGAGGCGCTGACCGTCGAGCTGACGCCGAAGGAACTGAAGTGGCTGAACCTGGAAGACTGAAATGACTGAATTCAACCACAGAGGCACAGAGTCACAACTTCTCTGAAATATTGGTTTCGTTCTCTTTTTGCATTATTGGAGAAATGTTGGCAAGTTTTTACGAAGTAAAACCTTGCCAACTGTTTTTTTTCGTGTAATTAGTGTGTTTCGTGGTTAATCTTTTTCTGTGTCATCTGAGTCTGCTATAGGCAGATAAATGTTCTGTGGTTGGATAATTTCGATATTTGAAAGGAATTTATGGATATCAGGGTAAGGTTCGCACCGTCGCCGACGGGTCATGTGCATATTGGAAACATCAGGACGGCCATCTTCGACTGGCTCTACGCCCGTCATTCCGGAGGCAAGTTCCTACTGCGTGTCGAGGACACCGACCGCGAACGCTCCACGCAGGCGGCGATCGACACCCTCCTCGAATGCATGAAATGGCTCGGTCTCGACTACGACGAGGAGATATTCTACCAGAGCAGGCAGGCGGGCGAGCATGTCAAGGCCGCTGAAAAGCTCATCGCCGAATGCAAGGCGTATCGCCCGAAGGTCGCCGGCCCCGAGCCTGCACCTGTAATTTTCAGGATTCCCTGGGACACCGACAACAACCCCGACGTGAGAATCGCAGGCCCTGCGGAACTCGCAACCGATCCCGCTGTGCCGGTGAAGATAAGCGGGTCCGGGATCCAGTTCTCGCAGCTCAACGAAAAAGGCAAGTCGATGGAGCGCTCCGCCTCCCTCGCAGGCTTCCACCAGCTGAAAATCCTTGACGCATCAGGCGCTTGCCTCTTCGAGATCGAAAAGGAGATCGGGAACATATTCAAGAATGATGCCTCATTCGAGATTGCGAATTCCGCAAAACTCGTCTTCCAGAGACGCGAAGTAGTATTCAAGGACATCATCAAGGGCGAGCTCGCAAAACCCCTCGACGGCATGAAGGACCTTGTAATCGTCCGCGGCGACGGCACGCCAGTCTTCCACCTGGCGAACGTCTGCGACGATGTCGTGCAGAACATAACCCACATCATCCGCGGCGACGACCATGTCGAGAACACATACCGCCATATATTCCTCTTCCAAGGAATAGGATTCCCGGTCCCGCAGTACGGACACCTCCCGATGATCGTTAACCAATCCGGCAAGCCGTACAGCAAACGCGACGGCGACGCATATGTCGGCGATTTCAGGAGCAAGGGCTATCTGCCAGACGCCCTCTTCAACTATCTTTCCCTCCTAGGCTGGTCACCCGGAGACGATCGCGAAAAGATGACCAGGAAGGAACTGATCGAGGCGTTTACCCTCGACCGCGTGAAAAGTTCCTCCGCCCAGTTCGACATGAACAAGTTGGGCAACATGAACGGCCAGTACATGGCGGAGATGGATCCTGCGAAGTTTGCGGAAGAGACCTGGAATGTCGCCGGATCGCAGGGCTGGACCGCCGGTATCGACCGCGCCTATTTTGCGAAAGTCGCAAACCTGATGCAGTCGCGCATGAAACTCTATCCGCAGGTCGCCTCATGGAAGTATTTCTTCTTCGACGAATTCGAAAAGGACGCTAAGGCGGCAGGAAAATTCCTTTCTGACGCCAAAGTGCTCTCCGCTATCAAGGACATACATTCCCAGATTTCCTCCGCGCAGGATTTCAGCCATGACACCATCATGAACTCTATCCGGGAAACAGAGAAGAAACATGGCATACAGGAAGGCAAGCTCAACCAGCCGCTCAGGATTGCAGTCACCGGACAGACCACCGGCGCAGGCATCTACGAGACGATGGAGATGCTCGGCAGGGAACGGACCCTGAAACGCCTCGGAGCGGTAGCTGGACAGTAAGATTGTCGTCAGTCGCCGGTAATCAGTAACCAGTTATCAGTAATCAGCAGCTAGCGAGCTCGTGCCTAGTGTCAGTTGTCGGGTGTCAAGTATCCAGTTTCCAATTTCCAGTTTCAAGTTACGAGTTTCAAGCTTGCCCGCCATAGCTATCTAAAAGCGACGGCGGGTTACCAGTTTCAAATTACAATCTTCCCTTCCTATACGCGGCCGGGCTTGTCCCCGCGAACTTCTTGAAGACCTTCGAAAAATAGAAGATGTCCTCGAAGCCGGTCTTCTCCGCGATCTCCGCGCACTGCATAGGAGTTGTCCGCAGGAGGTTCTTCGCGACGCCCACTCTGTATGAATTTATGTATGCGGCCGGAGCAAATCCGAACCTGCGCTTGAACTCGCGCTGGAAATGCCCTTTTGACACGCATGCGATCTTCGCAAGATTCCCGATCATGATTGCGCGCTGGTAGTTCGAATGGATGTGGTCCCTCGCCCTTGCGAGCCCTGCCGACAGCGAGTCCTCCGGGATAACATCTTTCGAAATGCACAGCACCGAAAGGAAGTTGAAGAGGTCGGCGATGTTCCTGTAAAACTGGATGAACCTCAGCTTTGATGTGCTCTCCTTCAGCTCATTGATCCGCAGCAGTATCCCCCGGAGTTCGTCGTACTTCTCCTGTTCGAGATGCTGGATATTGCCCATCTCTGAAATTTCGAGCCCGGAATGGAGGGAAAGCAGATCCCGGAAAGGAATCCTCAGATACCGCCCCCCCCTCACTGCCGCATATGAAAAAGTGAACTCGGAATATGACACCGCCCCCCGCTCCATAGGCTGGAACATATGCTCCTCGCCAGGCGATGTCAGGGCGAGAGTGCCGGGCTTTGCAGGAATGTCTTTCCCGCAGACCGAAAAATCACCTGAGCTTTTCCCGTAGAGGACGACATGATATACGTCATGCTGGTGCCCATGCGCCCTTCCATCCGACTTTCTCTGGTGGTACTCGTCGATATTCACGTGCATCGGCTGGATGTCGTAGGGACAACCGCCGCTGTTCAGCTGCAGGAACTGCGGCTTCTTTGACGACAGATCTTTTTCAGTGAAAACCTGCATGGAAAATCTCGCTTTGAAATGGATGGCTGGGCTTTTTGTTCAAATGACAGAAACGCTCATTACATCCACCCGCATTTTCAGGAGCGCGGCCATCCTGGCCGGCGAATTAATGAAACCTCCGGGCAAGATGCCCACGTTCCTTATCCCCCACCAATCCACTCATCTCCTTCCCGCCCCCCATCCAACGCATTTCTTATATCATTTTTTTACAAATAATTGCTGTTTTATTCCATATTATATACATTTATTAACGCTATTTTACAAATCATAAACAGAAAAAGGGATGGTTGGATGAATGGATGACAGGGAATGAAAAACAAGTATCCAATCACGCAATCATCAATTTTTATATAATACAAGGAGTCAATATCATGTCAGACCTGTCATTTTTCCCGAAGGATCATGTCGCAAAGGCCGAATGGCTTGTCGGAGAGGCGCACAAGAACGGCGGTCTCGCACCGGTCGACGTGGAACGGTTCTGGAAGGACCAGGACGAAGCCGCAAAGGATCCGTTCTCAAAGTCGATCAAACAGGTCCCGCTTGGGATATTCCACAGCAATGAGACCGTCTTCGACGAACTCGGCATCCCCGAGGACATGTGGAAGCTCAACAACGACGAGGCCTGGCGCCTGTCAATTCACAAGCAGTACAACGACAAGGCTGAGAAGATAATCGGAAGACGCACTCTCAGCGAAAAACCTTCAGCGCCGCCGGAGGACAGATATCCTGGCGTCAAAGGCCTCCACGACGTGTTCGAGGCGAAGAACATCTGGCACGAAGGTTCCTGGTGGCTCCAGCAGTCGGCGAACACCGAGGACGAACTCAAGGCGCTCCTCGACCGCGTCGAATCGCGCGACATCCGCAAGTTCATACTGCCCGAAGGCTGGGACGAGTCGAAGGCCAGGCTCATGCCCCGCGGGATCAAGCCCGGACTCTACCGCTGGCAGCGCGGACCCTGCACTTTCGCGACAAGCGTCTACGGTTCCGAGAACATGATCTTCCTCACACTCGACAATCCAGATCTCGCCGTCCGATTCCGCAACGCGATCCTCAGGACCATGCTGGAGATCGCCAAGGTCATGGACGAGGAGGCCGGCTACACGGTTGAGACCGCACCGCACGGCTTCGGATTCGCCGACGACAACTGCTGCCTATTCAATCCCGAGATGTACGAACTCTTCGGATACCCGATACTCAAGGGCGTGTTCGACCGTTACAGCCCCAATCCCGGCGACAGCCGCTACCAGCACTCGGATTCATCAATGGCGCACCTTCTGCCGTTCTTCTCAAAGCTCGAAATGACAGGCGTCAATTTCGGCCCCACGCTGACCGTCGGCGAAATCCGCGAGCACTGCCCGAAGGCGGTTATACACGGACAGCTCGCTCCGTTCACGTTCAGCAGAAACGAGGAGGTGAGGATGGTCTGCGAACTGCTCAGGGATTTCGAACAGGCAAAGGAGAAGCGCGGACTCCTGTTCGCCACCGCCGGCTCAATCAACAACGGCTCCCGCCTGACAGGCATGCGCCTGCTCATGGCCGCCGCGCAGCTCTGGGCTAGGTATTAATTCACAGCCACAGACTTTCACTGACCAAACACACAGACTTGTAATTTAATTACGGGAACACAAGTCACCAGGAAAAGCGTCTGCCCACGAATCACGCGAAATGGGATTCAAGCAGATTATAGCCTCGAGATTACCTCTAGATTTCAGACATGTTTACCAGAAAAGAAATTCCTTTTGACAGGATAACAGGATTTACAGGATAAAGAGTTTGATTCAATTAATCGGCTCTCCTATGCTCCAGCATAGGGAGATATGCGGAAGATGCACGAGAATGAAAACGTGTTTTAATTCTCATGCATCTTCCGCCACACAGGCGAACATGTTCGCTGAGCCGATTCAGGAGCTGGAAATTACTTCGTGGTCTTCGTGCGCTTCGTGGTGGAATTACCTGCTCTGCGTCGCCGCGCCGTTGCGAGAAAATAATGAGTCTGCAATTTTAGTCTGTGTAAGTCAGTGGCAATTTCCTACGCGAAGCGTTCCGGGAGCCTGAATACTATCCTCTTCTCCTCAGTGCCGACCGTCTCGATGTCGTGCCATCCCTTCCTGTTGAGGAAGGCGATGAACTTAGAGATCAGGATCTCCGGAGTCGACGCTCCGGCTGAAATCCCGATCCTCTTCAATCCCCTGAGGGCATTCGGAGGCGCTCCCTTCTCGCCGCTGATCAGATAGGCTTTCGCTCCGGCCTTTTCGGCGACCTCGCGCAGGCGGTTGGCGTTCGAGCTGTTCTCGGAACCGATGATGAACACGGCATCGCATTTCTTAGCCAGGGTCTTCACGGCGTTCTGCCGGTTCTGCGTCGCATAGCAGATGTCGTTCAGGACGGCGATCTTCCGCCCGCGGAACTTCTTCCTGATAGCACGGATTATCTCGTGGGTGTCGTCGGCGCTGAGAGTCGTCTGTGTCAGGCAGGCAATCCGTTTCTGCCTTATATCGGGAAGTTTCCCGACATCCTTCACCGTTTCGACGATGCAGCTCTCGTCCACCTGTCCGGCCGTACCGACGACCTCTGGATGCTTCCTGTGCCCGATGATGATTATCGCGAACCCCTTGGCGGCATAGCTTACGGCCTGCAGATGTATCTTCTTGACGAGAGGGCAAGTCGCGTCGATGATGTCAAACCCCTTTGAAGCGGCCTCGCTCTCGACTTCCGGTGCTACTCCGTGCGCGCTGAAGACAAGATGCGCCTTCTTGGGCAGCATGGAAAGGGAATCCTGGAAGACGACTCCCTTGCCTGAAAGCGAGTCGACGACGTACTTGTTGTGGACTATCTCATGCCGCACATATATCGGCTTGCCGTAATGCTCGAGCGCCTTCTCGACGGTCTCAAGCGCGCGCCTGACACCCGCACAGAAACCGTGCGGCACCGCGATCACAATTTTCTTCCCGTTCTTCAAGATCTTTCCCCCAACTGCCATCAGAGTCTCTTTTTTCCGTTTCTCCGAAAAAAAGATTTCTTTGGACTGTTGGTGAATCTAATGTATATTTTCATAATATAAAAGACAAGGATGGCGGAAAATGCACGGATTCTACAGGACAGCTGCGGCAGTGCCGGAAACAAAGGTGGCCGACATCGCCTTCAACCTAGCCAGGATGAAGGAACTGGTGCGCGAAGCCACCAAAAACTCCGCCGCGCTTGTGGTCTTCCCGGAACTCTCCATCACATCATATACCTGCGCCGACCTTTTCCAGCAGGCACGCCTCGTGAAAAACGCCCTGTCAGCAGTCCAGGATCTTGCGGATTTCGCAAAACGCATGGACATCGTGATCGTCGCCGGAGCCCCCCTGCTCCACAGGAGCCGCCTCTACAACTGCGCGTTCGTGCTCCAGAAAGGGAAGATCCGCGGCATCGTCCCGAAGACCTACAACCCGAACTACAGGGAATTCTACGAGAAGAGATGGTTCACGTCCGGGAAGAAGTTCAGGAACGACACCGTGCCCGTCGGCAGATCCGATATACCCTTCGGCAGGAACCTCGTCTTCGAATGCGACGGCAATTTCAAGATCGCCGTGGAGATCTGCGAGGACCTCTGGAACGTCATACCCCCGAGCTCGTACCACGCCATCGCAGGCGCGACGATTATCGCCAACCTCTCCGCCAGCAACGAACTCGTCGGCAAGCATGAATACAGGCGCGACCTGGTCAGACAGCAGAGCGCACGCTGCGTCGCCGGTTATGTATATGCGTCGGCAGGAACCGGCGAATCCACCACCGACCTCGTCTACGGCGGTCACGCCATGATCGCCGAAAACGGAACAATGCTCGCCGAGAACGACAGGTTCCAGCGCAGCAACGAGATCCTCTTCGCCGACATCGACTGCGAACGGATGTCCTACGCGAGATTCTCCGAAAGCTCGTTCTCCGACAACGAACTGCCTGAAAAATACACCCTGGTAAAGATGGAGAAGCCGGCCAGGCCGGCCACCATAAGGAGGGCAGTCGACCCACACCCTTTTGTGCCATCCGATCCGGCAAGCCGCGACGAAAGATGCCATGAGATATTCTGCATCCAGTCGGCCGGACTCGCAAAACGTTTGGAACATGCGAATTCCGCAAAGGCAGTCATAGGGATATCAGGCGGACTCGATTCCACCCTCGCGCTCCTCGTCTCACTCCGCGCGATCGAGCTCCTCGGCAGGAGGAACACCGACATCGCCGCAATCACCATGCCCGGTTTCGGCACCACCGGCCGCACCTACAGGAACGCCGTTGAACTCTGCCGCATCTCCGGAACCGACTTCCGCGAGATCGACATCAAGGCCGCATGCAGGGACCATTTCAAGGAGATCGGACACGACCCAAAGGTGCACGATGTCACCTACGAGAACGTCCAGGCCCGCGAACGCACCCAGATCCTCATGGACATCGCCAACCGCGAGAAAGGAATAGTCGTCGGGACCGGCGACCTCTCCGAGATAGCCCTCGGCTGGTCCACCTACAACGCCGACCACATGTCGATGTACGCTGTCAACTGCGGAGTCCCGAAGACGCTCATCCGCTATCTCATCGCCTGGGTCGCAGAGAACTCGGGTCCGGCAATGAGGAAGCTGCTCCATGACATCATCGACACCCCGGTCTCTCCCGAGCTCCTTCCGCACAACGATGACCAGATCGTGCAGAAGACCGAGGACATCCTCGGTCCGTACGAGGTTCACGACTTCCTCCTGTACCACACGGTGAAGTACGGTGCGTCCCCTGACAAGGCGCTCTGTCTTGCGGAGATCGCATTCAAGGGAAAGTATCCCAGGGCAAAGCTTGTGGAGGTGCAGAAGACCTTCATCAGGCGCTTCTTCTCGCAGCAGTTCAAGCGCAGCTGCATTCCTGACGGACCGAAGGTCGGTTCGATCTGCCTCTCCCCGCGCGGCGACTGGCGCATGCCGTCCGACGCCTCCGCGGAATCTTTCAAGTAGAATTCAGCCGCAGATTCAACCACGGGGTCACAGAGACACCAATTCAGGATTTCACCACGAAGACCACGAAGTAATTTCCAGATCTTGAATCGGCTAAGGCGAATGAAGTTCACCCTGCAATGCGGAAGATGCATGAGAGTAAGAACTAGTTTTTACTTTCATGCCATTTCCGCATATCTCCCTATGCTGGGGCATAGGAGAGCCGATTCATTAAATCAAACTCTTCATCCTGTTAATCCTGTTATCCTGTCAAAAGGAATTTCTTTTCCGGCAAACATGTCTGAAATCCAGAGTAATCTCGAGGCTATTATTTATATGAATCCCATTTCGCGTGATCCGTGGGCACGCATCTTTGCCGCCGCCGCGCCGTGGCTGGAGATGTAATTGTATCAGCCTCGATCCAATGATATATTGATTCAAGTGCAATCCTATTTATTCGGAACAACATCCAACAGGTGATTTCCCATGTTTGCAGACAAGAGGATATATCGGCTTGCAGCCATTCTTGTATCGATGGCGTCGCTGGCGCTCATCACCGCCGCCGCCAAGAACCTCGCCGGCATCAACGCCATCACCGTGGCGCTGCTGTACCTGCTGGTCGTGCTCGCGGTGTCCGTATTTGCGGACCTGGCATGCGGCATCCTGACCGCCATTGCATCCGGCCTGCTGGTCAATTACTACTTCCTCCCGCCGTTCGGGACGTTCTACATCGAAGCTCCTGCGGACTGGGTCTCTTTCTTCGCATATACCGCCACCGCCGTGGTGGTCAGCCATTTTGCGGCAACTGTCCGAAGGAAGGCGGTCGACGCGGACCGTCTGCACGCGCAGCTCTCGCAGCTTTCCATCCTGACGGACGCGCTCATGAAGGTCGGCAAAGACGAAATGACCCTGGAACTCCTCGTCAAAGAGATCAGGCAGGCGTATGCTCTGTCGTATTGCGCGATCTACATTTTTGAGAAAGGCGCTCTTCCCGTCATCTCCGGGACAAGACCTTCGGCCGCATCCCAGACCACCGGGACTCCGCCCGGCGCACCCGGCAAGCTCCTAGATGTCGTCGCGGAAGAAGGACCGGACGTCCAGTGCATTTCATTGAAGGACCAGGGGGAGACTGTCGGAGCGCTGGTGATAAGCCAGCTTTCGCTGTCAAAGGAGGTCGCCGAAGCCCTCGCCACAATCGTTTCGCTCATCATCCGGCAGAAAGCCCGCAGCTGAATCACGGCCACAGACTTTCACTGACCAAAATTGCAGACCCATCATTTTCTCGCAGCGGCGCGACGACGCAGAGCAGATTATCTCACCGCGAAGACCGCGAAGTAATTTCCAGATCTTGAATCGGCTAAGGCGAATGAAGTTCGCCCTGCAATGCGGAAGATGCATGAGAGTAAGAACTAGTTTTTACTTTCATGCCACTTCTGCATATCTCCCTATGCTGGGGCATAGGAGAGCCGATTCATTAAATCAAACTCTTTATCCTGTTATCCTGTCAAAAGGAATTTCTTTCACGGCAAACAAGTCTGAAATCTAGAGGTAATCTCGAGGCTATTATTTATATGAATCCCATTTCGTATAATTCGTGTGTTTCGTGGTGAATATCAGTCTGTGGCAGGCGGGATTCCCGGCTCACTTCTTGAAGATCTTCAGGATAAGCGTGATGAAATACAGGGCAGCGAAGAAAAGCGCGGCCATGACGAGCGCCTTCTTTAGCATGCTGATCTTGTTGTCGTACTTGTCGGCGTCGGCAAGACTGTCCGCGAGCTCGTTCTCCTTGAGCTTGAGCAGAAGCTGGGCGGCCTGCCATTTGCCAAGCTCCCGGATCATCTCGTCCGGCGGGACTTCGTCGGTGAGCTTCTTGATCTCCTCGAACTGGGAGTCGGTCAGCGGCGGCTCCTCGGGATCTCGGTCATGGAGCTCTACGTCGATCCCCTTGACCCTGCTTAGAAGCTCAACAAGTTTTGTCCTGCCCATCTGTCAATCCCGGATTTTTTTGTTTTCTGCCGGGATAATATAATTCCAGAATTGCAACCACAAAGGCACATATGCGCCAAGTTGAGGATTTTTTCCTGCAACGGAATTACCCTGCACAGACCTGTAATTCAACCTCAGAGTCACGGAGTCGAAGATCTCGGCGGGCGTCGGGAACACAAAAACACCAAGCATTTCCGACAGGATAACAGGATTTTACTGGATTATGGGTCAATGGATTAAGAGATTGCCTGAAGAACCGGTTTAAGACAAAGATATTGGCCACGGGCTTACACAGACTAAAATTGCAGACTCATTATTATCGCGCAACGACGCAGAGCAGATTATCTCACCACGAAGTTCACGAAGTAATTTCCAGGTCTTGAATCGGCTAAGGCGAATGAAATTCGCCCTGCAATGCGGAAGATGCATGAGAGTAAGAACTAGTTTTTACTTTCATG
>CAZDNQ010000124.1:0-10649 GCA_964506605.1 uncultured Victivallis sp.
TGCAGCAGACGAAGAACGACTTTCTCAGGAAGATTTCCCTGCTTGTCATAAAGGGCAAGACAGCAGAAGCCGCTACGGCATACTCTGAATTCATCGCAAACAACGCCTCCATAAAGCTCGATGACATCACGCCGGTGAAACTTATACTTGAGACGGTACGCAGTCCGGAGAAATTCCTACTGGAGAGCTGCAAGGCCGATATTGGAAAGAAGGTGCTTGTCAAGGCGGACGGCACCTTCGAGCCGCTTGAGCTCAGCAGGATCAAAGAGGACAACATCTATGTGAAGAAACCCATGGGCGCGGCAACGATGGAGATAAAGGTAAGCCTGGACAACCTCGCCCCGGAGGAAAAGATAAAGAGAGCTGACAAGATGGACAAGGCGTCAAGGGCGGTATACATCGCGATGACCGAGGTTGAACGCGGGAATTTCGACAATGCCGAAAAATCGCTTGAGCCCGGAGGCCTGCTCACGGAATATCTTTCCGAGGCGATCAAGGAGATGAAGCGGGATCTTGAAAGCAAAAAGACTGCGGAGGTCGTCAAGCCCGGCGCAAAGGAGGAGGCTGTCCCCAAGGAATTCACAATCGCTCCCGGGCATATAACGATAAAGGCCGACGCGAACACGAAGAACACCAGCCGGGAGACGCTGCTTGGCGACATCTACATGGTGCAGGACATCAGCTTCAAGGCCTCCCTGACAAATACTTCGCCGATAGACTTCCTCGGCAACAAGATCGAGATCTATCTGATTGGCGAGAACACTGCCGACAAGCGCATATGCGAGATACTGGCTGTAGAGAAAAAGGATCTGAACCTCAAGAAGAAGGAATCGGTTGACATGGAGCTCAAGGCAAATACCGAATTCAACAAGTTGAACATAAACAAATACGGTTCCGAATATTCCGGCTACCTTATCGTGATCAAGGAAAAAGACGACAAGATATTCACAATGAAGTCCAGCAAGTCAGGGTTCCAGAAACTCGCCGACAAGATAATTAAGATGCCGGAAGGCTTCGAATTCGACGATAAAACCGGTGAGGAGAGAAAAGGAATTCCTCCGCCAAGGCGTATCCGCTAAAGCTCTTTCCTATAGCCCGTATACCTGCCTGGGTGCGAGATATTCAGGGTATTTCTGGAGCAGGATCATCCTGGCGGAATAGCACAGGTGGCATTCGTCGACATATTTCTCATCCGCCGCAAGACCATGCTCATCGACCAGGCATGCGGGACCTCCTCTTATCAGAGGGCCGCAGATCGGATGCTCTTCCGGCCTGTATTTCCTAATCAGTTCTGACAGTGGAGTCTTCCAGCAGTTGCCGATGCTGATTCCCTGGCAGACCTGCACATTTCCATAGCAGTCGACATGGACGCGTTTCGGATTCGCGAGGTCTTCGTAGGGGCACTTTACAAAATTCTTCCAGTTTCTGGCGGGCAGTTCCGCCGCGAACTTCTCGACCGCCCTGCCCCTTAGTTTCGTCCCTCCGGTTATTTCAGGATTTCCTTTTTCGGCCCCGGCCTGCGGAGAAAGTTTGATCTCAGGCTTCGTCTTGCAGATAGAATGTACCGGAAGTCCCAGCCTTGAAGCTGCTGCAATAGCGCACTTGGAAGGAAAGGCCGGATCTTTTCCATAATGGAGCTCGTCATCGCTGATCGTCAGATCGAAAATCCCCAGTTCCGCCAGCGGCCTTAGCCAGAGTTCGGCATCCTTCTGGTCAGTTGCCCAGTAGCCGTTCGTCACAATGCCGGTCTTGAAACCCATCTTCCTGGCCATCCGGACGCCCTCGAGCATCAGGGGGTAGAAGAGGAATGGCTCCCCGCCCTCAAAGAATATCTCCTGCACGGAATCGATTTTCCTCGCCTCGCGCAGGAGTTCGGAGATCTTCCCTGTGGACATCGTACCTTTTGCCGTCGTACTGCTGTATAGGAAGCAGTGGTCGCATTTGAGATTGCAGGTATAGGTCAGCAGGATGTGTATCCCAACCATGGCATGCCCCTATTTTCCATCCGCTCCAGCCGACTGCGCCGGTCTGGAAGTCAGCTTGTTCCTTATTTTCTCAATACCCCTCTTTATTTTCCTGTGGCGGAGCCAGCCGAACAGCATGACCCCGACTCCCGCAGGAATGCATGCAATACCCAGAATCAGGAACCAGTTTTTATCCGAGAAATGGATGAAAGTTGCTCCGGCAAGGATAAGCGCCACCCCTGAACGGAGATATGCCATCAGAGTTCTTTCATTTGCCAGGACAGTGCGGTCAATCGCAAGCTCGTCCCTTAATATCAGTTCCTTGTCGTGAAATCGTTCATACGGATCTGGCATATACTTACCTCTTTTTCAGGAAGATAGCTTCCTTGAGGAAAAAAATCAATCTATCTCGATGTCACACTGAAGCCGCCTTTTTCACCTTTGCCGACCTCATCAACCAGAAAACATCTATCTGCGAACTTCGCAGGATCGGCCTCGAGAAGTTTGAGAGCCGGCAGGCAGGGTTCGTCATTGCCTTGGTTCTCCATATCGGCTTTCAAGACCGATTTCAACTCGCCCAGGACGCGTCCCGGAACTTTCCTTTTCCCATCCAGGCACTGTCTGATTATCATCGTAAGGTTCGTCTCGCGGATGTGGTATGCATATGAAAGCACGCGCCTGCGGAACTCAATGAAATCTGAAAGCACCTGATCGAAATGAAGCTCTTCCGGGATTAGACCGGCGAGCGGTTTGCCCAGGCTGATGGCTTCATCAAGCTTTCCCGCTGAGAGTTCGCACTGGAGCTGTACGTCTTCAAGCATCCATGGATCAGGCTGCTGATTGTCGGTCTTCATGAAGATCGCACGCCTCGTGGACTCCCAGGAGGGGGTATGCGCCTGCTGTCCCCTCAGGAACGCGGCGCTCATGCTGTGGTCCGGCCTGCATTTGCCTATTTCACGGATATACCAGGATGTATACCATGGGAACAGATCCATCGCATCGCTTGTCAGGCGCCAGAATTTGATCATTCCCTTTGAACTTCCTCCATATCTCCTGGAAAGCTCCTGGAGAAGACTGTCCTCAGATATTTCCGGATCAGAAAGGAAAATTGACGTAGCGTGCAGATTAGCGTCGTAGTCCTCCGGGACAATACCGTAATATTCCTTGATTCCATCAACTTCGAGCGCGGCGATTTTGCCCAGCCCGCGCCGGATCACGAGCGGCCAGCTGAGATGCAGGAAAGGCTCCACCTCCTCGGTGGGGGCGCCAAGGAAATGCTCGACAATGACCGGAATTTTCTCCTGTTTCGCCATACTTACGGCGTTCTCGAGCCAGTGGTCCACCGGCATCGCCACCTGCACTTCGGCGATGTTGGAATGCAGGGACAGCGCAACCGACTTCTTGTCGAGCAGCGGGATAGCCTTCAGCACCTGTCCGGCTGAAATCTCCCATGGCTCCCACCACAGGCGTCCGTCCGGCTTGATCTTCCTCCAATTGCGCGCCAGATTGTTTACGAACACGCTGACGCGGTCATGCAGTGGAATCCCGAGGCATGATGGGCATGTGCCGAATTCACTGCAGAGCCAGGCGTCCTGGTCATATGTATAGAGAAGTATGTCGTCGACTCCTGGAAACTGCCTGTCAAAGGCCCTGAGGAGCGACGAATAGAACTTCTGCACATCCGGATCCATGAGGCAGTTCGGAGGATTGTCACCGAACCTGCAGTGCATGTTGTACGGGGCGCCGAAATGGAAGATTGTCCGCATCCCGAGCTTCCTGCAGAGCTTGATGCGCTCCCTGAGATTGCCGCGCCTAGTTTTTATCTTTTCAGGCTCCAGTTTCGATCTCAGAGGAAGCTTCTGTCTGAAGCCCTTGATCCCGGACATGTCCACGACATCCTCGAGATTGAGCGGTTCATCGCCCGGACGCGCACCCCAGGCGATATTCAGCTGAATCGTATTGAACCCGAGCCTTTTCAGCTTCCGTATATTTTCCTCGGACCACGGCACATCCGGCTTGGACGGACATCCAAGAAAACCAACCCGGTATTTAAATGATTTTTCCATCAGATTCCTCTGCAATTATCTAAAAATAAAATAACCAATACAACAACATGCCTTGCGGCATTAACTACAAACATATTCTCAGAGCTGGAAACACGTTCGTAGTCAAGCCCTGGTCGCCTACGGCGTCGTCAGAGGCGGGTAAACCCGCGATGGCTGTTGTCTTTTTAAAATTACGTTCATATCTATTTTATTTCTTATACGTCGCCACATACTCATAGGTTCCGGCCTCTACCTTCTTTGGTTTCTGTCCGGGCAGGATGACCGTGGCTTCCGTATTCGGAGGAACAGTGATGCCGACGGACATCTTTTTCCCGGAGATCTTCCATTTGCAGGCGGCCTTGCCGTAACGTGTCTGTAGTTCAGCCCTTGCCCAGGTAATTCCTTCACCGGGCTGAGGCCTGAAGACAATGTGCTTATATCCCGGCCGTTCCGGATCAAGATCGATTCCGGCGACTGTCGCATAGAGCCATTCGCCGATCGAGCCATAGGCATAATGGTTGAAGGAGTTCATGCCGACATCTCCGAAGCCCTTGTCCTTGGTGTAGCTGTTCCATCGCTCCCACATCGTCGTGGCGCCCTGGAGGATCGAGTAGATCCAGCCAGGATACGTCTGCTGCAGCACCAGCTTGTATGCGACATCGGTTCGGCCGATCTTTGATAGAACCGGCGCCAGAAGAGGAGTTCCGACAAATCCAGTAGAAAGATGGTAGCTGCGGTTCTCGATCTCCTTGACCAGCCTTTTCGCGGCGTAGGCGGCCTTTGAAGGGGGCAGAAGGTCAAATCCCAGCGCCAGCGCATATGAGGTCTGAGTGTCTCCGGCAAGACGTCCGTTCTGGCTTACAAATTCACGGTTGAACGCATCCTTTATACGGGAATGGAGCTTGCCATACTTTTTCGCATCGGCCTCCAGCCCAAGTAACTTTGCGGATTTCGCGACTATTTCAGTGGTATATGCGAAATACGCAGTTGAGATGAGGTCTCGCGGTGTCGGTGAACGCCCAGCGTTCCCCTCGGCTATGTCAATCGCCAGCCAGTCGCCGAAGCAGGCGCTTTCATTTATCAGATTCTTGGAATTGTCCAGCCTCCACTGCACCCATCGGCACATCGACCTGTACTGCCTCTCGAGAATGCGCTTATCCCCATAGCAGAGATAAATTGTCCACGGGCATATGATCGCCGCATCCGCCCAGGCCGCACAATATCCATGTCCTTTCCCGAGCACGTTCGGGACGACATGCGGGACTCCGCCGTCGGGAAACTGCGAATCTGAAATATCCTCGCACCATTTTTCGAAGAATGCCGCAACATCGCGGTTGAAGCTTGCCGCACGGACGAACACCTGTGCGTCTCCGGTCCAGCCAAGCCTTTCATCGCGCTGCGGACAGTCGGTCGGCACCTCGAGGAAATTCCCCTTCTGCCCCCACTGGATGTTCTTCTGCAGGCGGTTGATCAGCTTATCCGAACATTCAAAGCTTCCAATCTTCGGGAGTTCGGAGTGCAGGACAATCCCTGTCACATCCCCTATCTCAGGCCTGCAGCTGAGTCCTGAGAACTCGACATATCGGAATCCGTGGAATGTGAAACTGGGTTCCCACACGGCTTCTCCTGCGTTTCCAAATATGTAATTGTCGGTGCATTTCGCGCTGCGCAAATTGGCGGTATACATGGTTCCATCGTCGTTCAGCATCTCGGCAAACCTGATCTGGATCCTGTCTCCTTGTTTCCCTTTCAGGTGGACACGCGCCCAGCCGACCATGTTCTGGCCGAGATCATAGACAAAGACGCCAGGCTTGATTTCGTTGATGGTCTGCGGTTTAAGTTCCTCCTGCCTGCGGACAGGAAGATTGCGCTTCGCGACGAGTTTAGCCTTGGGCGCGGCAAAAGCAACAGCCGAGTCCCAGGAATGATCATCATATCCGGCGGAACTCCAGCTCCCAAGCTCCTTGCCGGCGTCATATGTCTCGCCATTGTAGATATCGGAGACAATTATAGGCCCTGTGGTCGTCTTCCAGCCGGCTCCGCTGCCGATAATTTCCCTGGACCCATCTGCGTATTCCACTTCCAGCTGGAGGAGGAAAGAAAGCTGATCCCCGTAATTCCAGCGTTTGCCCGACCATCCGAGATTGCCGGCGAACCAGCCTTCGCCGAGAACAGCACCAACCGCATTTTCTCCACTGGACAGGAGATCAGCCACATCATACGTCAGATATTGGATGCGCCTGCCGTAGTCGGTCCAGCCTGGAGTGAAATAGTCCTGTCCGACACGTCTGCCGTTTATGTGGAGTTCAAAAAGCCCCTGCGCGGAAACATAGGCGCGCGCCGAGGCGATCTGTCCGCCCAGCTTGAACTGCCTGCGGAGATACGGGCATGGTTCGCCTTCCTTGCTTTTGGTGGACGGACGTCCGATCCATTCCGCCTGCCAGTCGGACTTCTTGAGTAGGCCCGTCTCGAAGAAAGCCGGTTCGCTCCAGCCGGACTCCTTGCCTTCCAAATCCCACACCTTCACCTTCCACCAGACGCGGGTGCGGGAGGCGAGTCTCTTTCCCTTGTATTCGACATCGAGGGACTGCTGGCCTTTCACGCATCCGCTGTCCCAGAGATCGGGCTTTTCATCTAGCAATGCCCTGCTTGAAGCCGCCAGCACCCGCCATGCGGTCTGGCTGGCGCCCTGCCGGTTGTCCAGAATCTTCCAGGAGAGCCTTGGATTAACCTCGTCGATTCCAATTGGATTAACCTTGAATTCGCAGCTGAGATCAGCGATCCTGCATCGTGTAGCCATTTTAACTCCTTATCGATTTTTTAGGATTAATTTTAGAATATTATCAGAAGAACCTTGTTTTTGCATATCTCTTCGGTGAATGCCCGGTGATGCTCTTGAACAGCCTGCAGAAATAGCTGCAGTTGTCGAATCCGCACAGTGAAGCCACTTCGTATACCGACTTGTTGCCCTCCCTGAGCAGCCTGGAGGCGTGGGCTATCCTGAGCCGCAATACATACCGCAGGGGCGGAAGTCCGGTCATCTCCTGGAAATGCCTCTGGAAAGAACGTTCGGACATGCCCGCCATCTTCTGCAGATGGCCCATCGGGATCTCCTCGGCGAAATGTATCTCAAGGTAGTCGAGGACCTTGGAAAGCCAGGGGCTCCTGATGTCGTCCTTGACCGCCCCCGATCTCTGAACCGACCTGAAGATCCTGACAAAGAGCTCCAGAAGTAGACCTGTCATCATTACGGTATGGCTCCGTTTCATCTCTTTCCTCTCCCTCTCGATCTCGGCCACTATCCTCATGCAGGTATCGAGATCCTCCTGTGGCAACGAGACGCCCGGATTCTTCCTCTTATCATCCTTCTGCCTTCCGAGCAGGACCGAATATGCCGGTTCCTCCTTGAGCATATCTCCATATTTCTCTATAAAGGACGTCCTTATAAGTATGTTGGCAAGCTTCAGGTTGTCGCATGAATTATATGCGTGATGCATTCCCGGCTCAATGATGAAACAGTCGCCCTGGTTGATCCTGTAGTTGGTGTTCCCGAATTCATGTAATGCGGTTCCCTCAAGGACAAACACAAGCTCCGTAAAATCGTGGATATGCCTTACCATGTCCCCGCGGTGCTCCACCCTCATGACTACGACCGGAGCCTCGGTACCGCGGAAGCAGATGACCTCGATCCATTTCGTCTGATCTCCAGGGATTTTTTTCCTTGCCGCCACCGATTCCTGCCTTTAAATATTTATTTTGCCGGTTTTGTTATATATTTTGCCGTTTTTGTGCAAGATTTATATTTTAATATTGGCAATTTAATGCCATAACCAAAAATATCAAGGAGATTTCAAATGCGTATCAATGAAAAGGAATTCCGCGACAAGGTGCTCGGCTGCTGGATCGGGAAGAACATCGGAGGCACGATAGGCGCGCCGTTCGAATGGAAGCGGCAGGTGAACAATGTGAAGTTCTATGTCCAGGAACTCAACGGCAACCCCCTGCCGAACGATGATCTCGACATACAGCTGCTCTGGCTCGCCGCACTGGAAGAGCACGGATTCGGAATCACCTCCAACACGCTCGCCGAATACTGGTGCAGCTATGTGACTCCCCACTGGGCGGAATACGGCACGGGCAAGATCAACATGCGCTCAGGACTCCAGCCGCCTATCTCCGGAACTTTCGGCAACATGTACAAGCACAGCTGCGGCGCCTATATCCGCTCGGAGATCTGGGCATGCATTTCACCTGGAATGCCTCATGTCGCCGCGAGACTCGCAACCAAGGATGCGGTGCTTGACCACGGCGACGGCGAGGGCTCCTGGGCCGAGATATTCATGGCCTCCCTCGAAAGCGCGGCCTTCGTTGAAAAGGATATCATGAAGCTGATCGACATCGGCCTTTCGTATATTCCGGAAGACTGCGGCGTCGCAAAGGCCGTTAAAACGACTGTCAAATGCTTCAAGTCGAAGAAGACCTGGCTCCAGACCCGCGACGAGGTGCTTAAGCACCACCGCGGCGGATTCACATACATGCACTGCAGCGAAGAGGACAAGAAGAAGGGATTCAAGGACGGACTCCTCGGATATGACGTCCCCTCGAACATAGCCTTTACGATCGCCCCTCTCCTATATGGCGGCAAGGATTTTGCAAAGGTACAGTGCATGGCAGTGAACCTCGGCGAGGACACCGACTGCACTGCGGCGACCGCCGGATCGATCTGGGGGATAATATACGGCGCGAAGGCGATTCCGCAGAAATGGATCGATCCTATCGGCAGAAGCATCGCCACCATCGTCCTTGACCTCGGCGACATCGGCTGGGCGATACCGAAGGATGTAGACAATCTGACCGAGAGAACTGTGAATCTCGCAAAGCAGAACCTGCTCAGGAACAAGTCGGACCTGCTGTCCTGTACCGAAGCGACAGATCTCTCGGACCTGAAGATTGATTCGCTGAAATGCAGGGACAACGGCAGGGAATTTCTCCAGAGGCTGAAAACTCCTGCCTACGACTTCGACCTGTTCACGGTCTTCGTCGACTACGGCGACGCCCCGGTGATAAAGCCCGGAGTTCCGAAGAAGGTCAACGTCCGGTTCGCCCATGGACATCGCGCCATGCAGACGAACATGTCGATGCACTGGTATCTGCCCGAGGGGTGGACGATGACACCCTCGCAGGATGCATATGCTCTGGGCGTACAGCCGCATCTCGGAGGAATGAACCTTTCATTCGACTTCGAGTTCACAGCTGCGAAACTCGCAAAATCCATGAACCGCGCCGTGCTCGAGATCACAATCGAAGGCAGGCCGACCGTCATGCTGGTTCCGCTGACTCTGCTGAATGGCAGTCTGATAGGCTGACGCATCTGAAAATCTCCCGCAGGTCATTCCTGCGGGAGATTTTTTCTTGACTGTGATGGAAGATTCAGGCTGAATAAATTGCAAAGACAGCCCTTGCGGGCTTAACTACAAGCATATTCCCAATTCTTAGGCATAAGTTAGTTAATCCTCCAGTGGAGGATGTTCCCAGTTCGAAGTTGGATGTTCGAAGTTCAAGCCTTTCTATTCCGGATCGCCTCATTCGTGGCTTCGCGCGCAATGTCCGTGACCTTCATGCCGGCCTCAGCGGTGGTGAGCAGCTCGGATTTTCCGGTGCGCAATGATTTCGCCCATTCCCTGTATACACCCTCGAAATTCTTCTCGTGGTCGAATTCAAGATTGAATATGCCTTTGGAATTCCTCATCGTGAAACTTTTCGCTTCACGGTCATAGCGGATCACGCCGTCGGTGCCGATCAGCTCATAAACAAATTCCTTTGGCCTCTCCTTGGACGTGAAATGGTATGAATAGCTGATCTCCACCATCGTATGCGCGCCGTTCGCATGGTCCATGTGGAGCCACACATGATCCGGCGCCTCGTACTTGTCCACCCAGGCGCCATGTCCATGATACGCGACGATTTCCGAATCCATCCAGAACATCGCGAGATCGATCTGATGGGTTCCGCAGTCTACCATCGGACCGCCCTCGAACATTCTGTCTTCACGGCGCTTCTGGACCACCTTCCTGCCTTTGGAATCAATCTCAAATTTCCCATGGCAGTCCCAATTGTATATGAGGCGGAGCGACTTCACATCGCCGATCGCCTTCTTCTTGACAAGTTCGCGGATCTTGAGCGCGCAGGGGCTGAACCTGTAGCAGAATCCGGTATAAAGCGGGAGCTCCGCCTTCTTCATCACCTTAATCATCTCGACCGCCTCTTTCCTGTCCATGGCAAGAGGTTTTTCGCATATGACAGGCATTTTATACCTTGCCGCATCCAGCACGTTCCGCCTGTGGCATGGCGCCGGCGAAGTTATGCTGACAGCGTCTATTCCGGACCTGAAGAACTCATCCGGATCGGTGAACGCATTCGGTATTCCATACTTCTTCTGCATCTCCAGAAGGTTTTTCTCGAAGGGATCAAATATCGCGAACAGCTTGAGATCCTTCACATTGAGTATCGCGGGTATATGCCCGTAGTTCGCGACAGCCCCGCATCCCATAAGACCGATTTTTTTCATTAAATCAACCTATATATTTTATCATCTAATTTTTTCCCAAACGAATATGTAGCCATCATTTCTTTTCCACAC
>CAZDNQ010000125.1:0-10561 GCA_964506605.1 uncultured Victivallis sp.
TCCTGTATTTCGCCTCGCTGGCACGCAGAACCTCTTCGGCTTTCTTCCTCTCGGTGATATCAATCAGGACTACCTGGATAGCCTTCATTCCGTTGTCGATTATCTGGGAGGCCGAGACTTCCACGGCAAGCACCCTGCCATCCAGACGGATGGCGTTCGCTTCAATCTTCGGTACAGATTTCCCGTCGAGGACCATGCCAATCCGCAGCTTCATTTCAGCATGATAGTCCTGCACAAAGAAGTCAAACGGCGATTTGCCGAGGAGCTGCGCTTCTGATTCCGCCCCGAAGAGCTTGACCGCCGCCGGATTTACAAAGACTATCCTGCCATCCCTGTTTATGAAAATGGCCTCAGGGGACATCTCCACCAGCACGCGGTATCTCTCCTCCATCTCATGCAGGGCCTTCTGCGTGGATATCTTCCAGCCTCCGTGGCGCCTGAAAGTCGTTATTACAGCTATCATCAGGTAAATGCATCCCATATACTGGGCAATCCTGCTTGCCCAGTTGATTGAACATCCAAGCCTCGCCTGGAAGGAGACTCCCACCAGCCCTACAGCTATGAGGCCCAGTCCGATTGAATAATATTTCACGAAGACGGATTCGCTCCTTGCATATCTTATCTGCATCAGGAAGGAGGAAACTGCAAACATGGCCGCTGCTGAATACAGGATCTGGACATTCAATATTGTCGCGCCTTTTCCATCGATGAAGAAGACCGGCGTCATTCCTTTCCAGGCTCCAAGAGATATAAGGATGACTGCAGCTGAGAGCACGGCATATGAAGTTGCGAGCAGCAGCCCGCCGCTCTTAAAAATCCTATTCCTGTCCGGATAGCCTATCCCCGCTCCAAGGAGATGGAGCACCGCCGCCAGCAAGGCCCCTGTATTGTAAATGGTAATTGCGCGGTTTGCAGAAGGATTGTCGAAGGGAAATACGGCCATCGTTGCCGCGAGCCCCAGCACCAGCGCTCCGCATCCGATGAAAAGGACTCCTGCCGAATGTTCATGCAGGTAGCTCCTGCCTGCGAGGACCGCAACATGCACAGAAATGAGAGTGAGGAAGACAAGGTTCATGGAAGCAAGCAGGTATGGCGGATTATATACAAAATCCGGTTTTGCCAGGGCAAAGGCAAATATGGCAATGGCAAAGACTGGTATCGGTGTCCATGCCGGTATTTTAAATTTCCAAGACTTCATGCTGCGTTCCATATTAATGTCCGACGTTCAATCTTTACCGTCCGCTTGCCTATCCTGCTTCCTGTCCTCCACGCAGTACTGTGGCGGCTGCCCCATCATTATCTGAAGCTCATTTATCTGTCTTTTGAACTCGACCATGCGGAGTTCGCGGTCGACCATCACCTTGTTGAAGCGGGAGAGTTCATCGTTGGCGGCGCGCAGTTCCTCCATGCTCCGGCGCATCCCCTCCTCCGCATGCTTGCGCTCCGTGATGTCCTGGAGCGTGCCCATGGCATATGTCTTCTTACCTTCAACCACACGTTTCAACCCGCGCAGTTCAACCCACAGGATCCGGCCGGTGAAAGTTTTGAGCTGGCATTCAAGCACAAACCGTTCGCCCGTTTCCAAACACCTTCCGACAGACTCCTTGAGGCGGGCGGAATATTCCGGGAGATAAAGCTGTAGATCCGTCGCCGCCGACGGCTTGTAGCCGCGCGGCGCATCGATGATCTCATATATGCTGTCGCTCCATTCGAGCACGTTTTCAGCGGGATTCACCTTCCATCCGCCGAAACGGGCTATGCGCTGGATCTCGTTCAGGAATAATTCGCTTTCCCTCAACGCATCCTCGAACCGCTTTCTGGAAGTTATATCGGAAAAGACTGCATAGACCTGGTACGGCTTCTCCTCATCCTGCCTGAGGAGCGGCACTGCTGTGATCTCAATCCAGCGGCGCATGCGGTCGATCGGATTATATATGCCCATGGTTACGTTTTTCACGGTCCGACCGGACCGTAATGCCACCATGGCAGGATGCTCGCTTCCGGGAAAAGACGTACCATCTTCGCGGACACAGTCGTTCTCAGTCGTTTCTGATGTCCGCCCCAGAAATTCCTCCATGCTCCTGCCAAGTATCCTTTCCGCCGCGGGATTCATGTCTATTATACTGCCGTCCCGGTCCTGGTAGACGATGCCTTCTGTCATCGTCTCAAAAAGATGCCGGTACTTTCTCTCGCTCGCCCGCAGGGCGTCTTCGGCCTGCCTGCGCTCCGCAATCTCCCTGTCGAGCTCATCGCGCGACGCCATTGTGGCCTTCAGATCAACCACCATCTTGTCCAAGGTCCTGGAAAGATGGCCTATTTCATCCCTTGCGCCTGTCGCCACACTGATATCGAGATTCCCGCCTCCGATCTTCCTGGCGCCCTCGGACAGGTTATGCAACGGCGCTGAAATCGATTTCGCCACCGAGAACGCCATGATGCCTGCCAGTATTGAGACTATCGCTATTATGGCGTTGCTCAGTTTCTGCAGGTTCCCGACATCTGCAAGCGCCTCCTTCGAATCGATCTTGGCGACAATCCCCCAGTTCATCGACGGCACCCCCCGCCACGCAGCAATGACATCCATCCCTCTGTAGTCGATGGAACGTCCCGCCCCCTTGCGGTCCCGCGCCGCCTCCTGGGCCGGTATTCCTATCTTGTCCCCTACCTTGACAGTCTTCTTGAAAGCCGCCCCAGGATCGAATCTGAGGGGATTCAGGAAAACAACTTTCCCGGCATCCTGCTTCACAAGAAGCGTCTCCCCGGTCTCTCCAAGTCCGGTCTGATCCATGATGAGCCTGTAGATGCTCTCGATATCAGCTTCAAAAACCACATCCCCGACGAAATTCCTCCCGCTGTCGAATACCGGTCCGGTGACCAGCATTCCCGGCCTGTTCCGGTTCATCCTGTTCATGAATATATCAGAAAAACGGATCCCCCTGGCGACTGGGTCATAGGTTTCCACGAGGAACCCGGGAAGCATCTTGCCGAAATCCCTGAATTTATGCTCCTGATTGCTGGAATAGATTATACGGCCTTCGGGAGTTACCAGCATGGCGTCGACCAGCCCCACCGCCGCCTGCAGCTCGCGCATGACCGAGTCGACCTGCTCCACGGCTGACCTGCACTCCGGACTTTCAGGCCGGGAAGCATACGCGCACAGGACAGGAAGGTTCTTCTTGATCACATATAGTTCCTGGGACACCATCATGAACTTCTTCAGGCTTTCAAAGAAGCTCTCAATCTTCTCCGCCTTGTAGACCGCCACGTCGCGCAATGCAGCCACATGGGATGCCTCCATTGAATCCTTATAATTGTGGAATATGATGGAGTCAACGATGACAAGCGGTATTACGGCTATTGCCAGAAACATCAGCGACAGTTTCAATCTCAGAGACATATCAGCCCCACACCAAGTAAGATGAACAGGATTGCCGTATGGAACGCCATGGCGGAATTTACCCCTTCAATATAGTAATATAACAACGGAAAATCAATGATATATCCGGCAATTGCCAGCAGCCCGGCAGAAGTTATAAACAGGCCTGCCACAATCATGGCGGTCCGCACTTTCCCGACATGCAGTATCGTCAGCATCCCCGAAACCGCAATCAGGAGGAAATTTATAATCGTGGGTACCGAGGGCCGACCCGGTATCACCGTCTTGACCCCTCCCGGAGCTTCAGTGATGAAAAGATGCTCGGCCCCGGTCTGTATCCGGAATATCGAAGAGAAGAACAATACCCCCATGATCAGCACCAATATCAGGGAAGTGATCGATATGACCACCTGCGCCTTGTCAAACTCGCCCTCCTGCGCCCTGGTAATATAGAATAGCATTATGCCACTGAGAAGGAAACAGAATGCGGTGTCGAACTTCATGGAGCTCCATGAATGGTGTATGCATTTCAGGAAACCTATATCACATATCCAGCCGATCATGACAAGGATGCCTGAAAGCCCTACGACCATGAAGAGAAGCCTGCTTAATTTCAATCTGTCTTTCTGGGACATTGATTCCCGTCACTTTTATGTGCTTGCTATAATACCCCCAGGGGAAATCTATATTCGGAAGCCATCAGTCCAACTCCCTGCCCGACTTTTACATATGGGGAAAAACCCTACCAGGGGGGATATCGAAATGAAGAATATAACGATTGACTAATGCAACCGGCAAGTTGCCGGAGGTTCAAGCGGAAGGAAGCCAAATCTCCGTATTCAAATTGCGCCATGTCTCCGTGCCTCTGTGCTTGGTTTTATTTTCGACTGAGACAGGGGCATGGATGGAGAGATTGGAGGATGTGGCAGAATACGATCTCTTAACAGATAAAAAAACGCCGGTCCGGACACCCATGCCTAGAGTATGACAAGCATGGACATCCTGCCGACGTTTGTTTCCCGCTCCTTGTTAAGCGGCTACTGACGACTACAGGTTATTTGGCCTTCTCATCCTTTGCTTCAGCCTTGGCCTCCGGTTTCGCCTCAGGAGCCTTCTCCAGGACGATTCCCTGGTCTTCAAGCTGCTTTATATATTTGTCGGGATCGGCCTTGATTGTCGCGGCGCATCCTGGACAGCAAATATAGATGCGCTTGCCCTTGACATCCACAAATGTCTTCTTGTCGACAGCGGCATGGCCTGTGATCGGGCATTTCGCCTGGACCTGCGCCTCCTTCTTTGCATCCTTGGCATCTGCGGCAGGCTTGGCATCCTCCGCATACACATAGAGTCCTGTGAGCATCATCGCGGCGATCAGGATCATAAGCTTCTTCATCTTCATCCCTCCATTGTTTTCTGTTTCCAGACAGAACCTATCACAGGGAAAAGATTACGCAATACAACCACATATGGGCAATAACCCTACCGCCGCTTGGATATCTTTTGCGTTCACGAGCATTTTATCGCGTTCACCGGGCACTCGTCGGCGGCCTGCCTGCAGAGCTTCTCCAGATCCTTCGCAGGCGCCTCGGCCTTGACAACCGCCTTGTTGTCCTTGTCCATCTCGAAGTAGTCCGGACAGACCTCGGTGCAGAGCCCGCACCCCACGCATGCATCTCTGTCAATTTCAACTTTCATCCCCCACCTCCATGTTAGTCATGCCTGGCAATTGAGTATCATCGACTCCGTCCCTTCAATCCCCATGAAGAAGCCTCTTATCGCCTCCAGCGCCGGTTCCGCATCATCACCTTGGGCGAGAATGGTGAACGCCTCTCCGGGGCTTATCCCAAGCATCAGGATGTCAAGTATGCTCTTGCCGTTCGCAAGGTTGTTGTTGTATTCAATGCTTATCTCCGCCTTGTACCTGCCTGTTATCTGCACCAGCTCCGCGATCGGCCTGAGATGAAGTCCGTTGATGCTGTCCGTGTTCATCTTGATCTTGCTGGACGACATTCTAGATTCCGTGCCCATCAGCCCGCTCCTTCCTCCCACATGTTTGTCTTCATGCCTTATTCTACCGCATCAGGACATTTCCATCCATGCAGTAAAACCCTACTTCCATATTAGGGAAATCCCTACCACGCCCACCCCCTCCGCCGACAAGCCACCTAATAAAGATGATTCATACTGGCGAGAGCTTTCCAACGATGAAGTCATTGAAATACTCAAGCTATGGCGCAATCTTAAGAAACAGCAGTTCTGAAATACGGAGTCCACAGGGACCTCTGTTTGTGCAATGCGTCTTTATTAAGAATATAAGGGGCGCGGCCATCTTGGCCGGCGATACATGACTAAGGGGGGGCGACAATGAGGAATTCCAGCGGGCTATACGGCACCTCACTTTCCCTGTTCTTGGACCTCTACGAGCTCACCATGGCATACGGCTACTGGAAAAGCGGACGCGCCGAGGACGAATCCGTCTTCCATCTCTTCTTCAGGTCCGCGCCGTTCAAAGGCGGATTCACCGTCTGCTGCGGACTCGCCTCCGCTGTCGATTTCATATCAGGCCTGAAATTCGAAACGTCGGACATCGAGTACCTGCGCCGACTTCGCGGAAACGATGGCAGACCTCTGTTTGAAAGACGTTTCCTCTCATACCTTGCAGCCCTGGAGTTCAAGGTAGATGTCGACGCCATTCCCGAGGGGACGCCCGTGTTCCCGCAGGAGCCGCTTGTGCGCGTGACAGGTCCGCTGCTCGCCTGCCAGCTCCTCGAAACGCCGCTGCTCAACTTCATCAATTTCCAGAGCCTGATCGCCACAAAGGCCGCCAGGATCTGCCATGCCTGCGGAGATGAGCCGGTACTCGAATTCGGGGCGCGGCGCGCACAAGGTGTGGATGGCGCGCTCACGGCCGCGCGCGCCGCCTACATCGGCGGATGCGGCGCGACATCGAACGTACTCGCCGGCAAGCTCCTCGGAATCCCCGTGAAGGGCACCTTCGCCCACAGCTGGGTCATGGCGTTCGACGACGAACTCGAATCCTTCAAGGCCTATTCAAAGGCCATGCCCAACAACTGCCTGTTCCTCGTGGACACCTATGACAGCCTCGGCGGAGTCCGCAACGCGATCAAGGTCGCGAAGAACCTGCGCCGCCAGGGACATGAGATCCTCGGGATCCGCCTCGACTCAGGTGATCTCGCCGCTCTCAGCCTGGAGGCGAGGAAGCTTCTCGACAAGGCCGGCTTCACTGATGCTGTCATCATCGCAACCAACGATCTCGACGAACATGCAATATCAGCGCTCAAGACGAAAGGCGCCGCAATAAACATCTGGGGCGTGGGCACAAGGCTCGTCACAGCCTATGACCAGCCCGCGCTGGACGGCGTCTACAAACTCGGCGCGGTCCGGAGGAAGGGGCGCGGATGGGACTACAAACTCAAGCTCTCGGAGAATTCCTCCAAGTCCTCCCTGCCTGGCATCCTCCAGGTCCGCAGGTTCAGCGGCAGCAGAGGATTTGCCGCCGACATGATCTACGACATCAGGACCGGCGACGGAAAAAATCCGGTGCTCATGGATCCGGCGGACCCCGGACGCCGGAAGAGGATCAGTCCGGATCTCAGGCATGACGATCTCCTGATACCGGTTTTCCGCAGCGGGAAAAAGGTTTATGCGGACCAGCCAATCCGGAAGATCCGCGAATATTGCAGGACGCAGCTGTCAGCACTACCCGCATCCGTACGCCGTCTGGACGGACCGCTCTCCTACCAGTGCGGGATCGAGGAGGAGCTTTTCAGGCTCAGGGAAAAACTTGAATGCGACATCAGGACAAAGGAGGGCTGCGGCATATGAGGAAAGCACTTCTGCTTGTTGACATACAGAACGACTTCCTCCCGGGCGGTTCGCTGGCTGTGCCCGACGGCGACAAGGTAATCCCGGTTGCGAACTCCGCAATCCCGCTCTTCGAGATCGTGCTCGCATCGCAGGACTGGCATCCTGACGGCCACTGCTCCTTCGCAAGCCGCTATCCGGGATATAAACCGGGGGAGACCATCCTGATAGACGGAATAGAACATGCCCTCTGGCCGGACCATTGCATCCTGGGCACCCGCGGCGCCGAAATCGCCCCGGGCATCGACCTCGGTAGAATCCACTCGTTCTTCAGGAAGGGGACGGAGAAGGATTCCGACAGCTACAGCGCATTCTTCGACAACGACCGCCGCAAATCGACAGGACTGATGGAATATCTGAAAGAACACGGCGTAGGCGAGATCACCATCATCGGCCTGACGACAGAGTACTGCGTCCAGTTCACCTCGCTTGATGCGCGCTCCCTCGGACTGCAGGTGAAAGTCGTTCTTGACGGCATACGCGGCGTCGAGATGAATCCCGGCGACTGCGAAGAGGCGCTCGACAACATGAGCTCCGCAGGTGTCGAAATCCTCCAGAGGCTGTGACGAAACCGTAAAAAGAAGTGGTCAGATGTCAGTGGTCAGGAGCCTGCCCTTCGTAGTCCTCCTCTGGAGGACGTAGTAGGGTCAGTGGTCGATTCTGTCGCCCACCTCCCAACTTCGTTATTCGATATTCGACATTCAATATTCGGAGTTCTATGTTGGATGTTCGATGTTGGATATTCGATATTCAATGTTCAAAGTTCGATGTTGGATGTTCAACGTTCAGAGTTCGATGTTCGTTATTAGACCTGTCCTCCATCCATCCATTCCTTTGCACAGGAATCATTTGATATCAAACGGCCCTTCTACCTTGTAGACTCCTGCAATCCCCCCGGAAACAGTGATCCAATATTGTTTTTCTCCGTGGTCAATCTTGACCACATGCGTCATTCCGTCTGACATTATTTCCGGCGGTGAAAACGTGATCGTCTCTGTATCGCCTTCAACAAGCACGCTCACTTCACACAATTCATCCTTGCTTGTTGAAAGCTGATACCCGATCGCGGAAAGTATCCTGGACGCCTCTGGAGACAGAGGAAGCATTTCTCCAGCGCCGTGTTTCACCGCTGGAGGTTCCACTGATGACGCACATCCTAGACAAACAATCAGAAAACATACGGCAATTGCGTATTTCATAATCTTCATATGTGCATCACCCGGTTAGGAGATATTTCAATCTTAAAAAATATTGCATGGAGCGCGGACCTGTGGCGCAAAACCTTTGGTGTCACCGAAGGCTTGCCAGCCTCGGGATTGCGGGTAAACATACTTTCATCCCTGGAATTTCGAGTTCATGAGCTTCGCGCCTATCAGCCCGAGGATGCATGTGCAGAGGAAGCAGCCGAAGATGACGAGCAGCATACCCGCCAGCATCCTGGTTGAGACCGTCATGCAGGCCGCCATGCAGGCGTTTGCCGCGGAGAGCGCAATGAAAAGAGAGGCTAGGTAGATCTTCTTCACCAGCAGCGGGGTAGTCACCTTCCTGAAACGGGTCTTGCCGTCGAAAAGCCCGGCCGACACCGCGAGGATCACAGTTAACGGCAGACATATGGAAAGTGTCTTCAGCGTCGGAACCAGAAGTCCGTCACGGCCGCCGGGAAGCAGAAGGCAGAGCACGGAAAGCACGAGCATGGTGAACGTGAACGCCTGCGGGAAATGCACGAGGATGGGATGGATGTCAAAGAAGAAGATGATCCTGCGATAGCGTGATATCCTGTCCGAATAAGGCTCGAACATCTTTGCGGCGACACCGCAGGCGGGACATTTGTCTTTCAGCCATTTCCTGCCCATCACATATCCGCATGCCTTGCATACAACCCGTTCCTCGGGCGCAATCAATTCCAGGAGATCCATTTTCCACCTCAGTAGTTGTTTGAACCAATCCTATCCCTTAATATCCTATAGACAAAAAAGACATAGGCTATCAATATTGTCATGCCGACGAGAGAGGCCGAGACGACCACGCGGAGTGTTCCGAGCGGTGCGGAACTATTGTATATGGTCATCGCACCAGATTCGTTTCCACCAGGGTTCACGATGTTCGGGAACATCGCGCCTGCCACAATCATCCATACTCCGCCCATCGCCAGCGCTGAAAAAACGAACATGTAGCTGGACTTCTTCGACCCCATCACGGCACGATATGCCAGTCCGCCGGCTATTACCATCGCAATTCCGGCAATCACCGGAACTTTCCCGAACAACTGCGGAATCCTTGCATGCAGCAGGACAATACCAGCTGCGAAGAGCACCGCGAACACAGGCCACATCCTCCTCGCGAACTTCATAAGGCGTTCCTTCAGTGCCTCATCACATTTATGTGAAAAGTATGAGACGCTGTGCAGGAGCATCAGGATGAACCAGGAAGCGGCGAACATCAGAGGCAGAGGATCCAGTACGCTCCGCACGCCTATCTTGAATATTCCCGAATTGTCAGTCGGCACTCCGGCGACTATCACCCCCAGGAAAAGAATCCCAAGCGACGACGCGAGAATGCTTGATATCGAAAATACAGCCATGCCCAGTTTCGAAACTCCCTTTCCGGAATATGCGAACTCCAGGGAGACTGCACGGCAGATGAAGAGCATTATGATGAACAGGAACGGCAGGTAGAACGATGGCAGCAACTTGGAAAACGCCGGAGGGAATGCTGCAAACAGTACGGAAACCGCTATCACGAGCCACACTTCGTTTCCATCCCAGAACGGCGATATCGCCCTCAGCAGAACCTTCTTCTCGTCGTCATTTGCGGCCACATGCCCGATCAGCGCCCCGAGTCCGAGGTCGAATCCGTCCAGTATCGAATACATGAACATCATGAATATCACGCATGCAAACGCCGACGTCTGCCAGAACTGGAGCTCATCCATCTGACACCTCCTTTCCGGCCTGCGGCCCATTTCGGACGGCCGCGGTGAAATGCCTCGTGAAAAGGAACGCCAGCAGGATATAGAAGAGGACTATTGCAATGAATGATACAAGCACCTGCCACGGACCGAGGGTCGCAGTAGCCGCCATGTCCGTCCGCATCACGCCATATATTATCCATGGCTGCCTGCCCATCTCCGTGCCGATCCAGCCGAGTTCGTTGGAGAGATATGGCAGGGGGATGGCGAACAGGAGCACATGAAGGAACCATCTGCTCTCACAGAGCCTCCTCCTGTACATCAGGTATCCGCCCAGTGCGCCGATGGCGATCATCCAGACCCCGAACATCACCATAAGATGGAATGTCGTG
>CAZDNQ010000126.1:0-10543 GCA_964506605.1 uncultured Victivallis sp.
CAGGGCTTGACTACGAACATATTCTGAATTGCGTGTTGAATTCGTTTGTAGTTAATGCCGCAAGGCATGTTCTTTCTATATGGATCTGTCTTATTCTTCTTCAGATCCATGCCTCTTCAGGAACGCCTTTGCTTCATTGAGATTGGACTTGTCCACGGAATGGATGAATATGATGCCTTTTGCCGAACCGAGATCCTCTGCGATCTTGTCGAGCACCTTGAATCCGTTTCTTCCACCGAACACCTGTATGAGCTTGCCGGCCTTCCGGATCTTGCGGTACACATCCGGCCATTCCTCGAAGGAGGGCTGTCCGTCGCCTGGGATCCACTGGACGCCTTTCAGTTCCTTGATCGTGAGAAGGGAATCGAGATGTGCGAGTTCGCCGGGTCCGTCAAGATGGTAGAATCCATTTGTCAGCCTGCGGTGCGTCGCGTGGAGCTCTGGCTTCACGAACTCGTCGAACATGTCAGGCCCGATCATGTAGCAGAAATCAGACTGCGTCATGTAGTACGGCTTTTCAGAGAAGATCGGAGTCCAGCACGAGTATCCGGGGTTGTGCCTCATCACGGAGTCGATCTCGTCGAACGCGCGCCACCAGAGGTCGAATATCTGGCTTGTGAGCCGTTTCACATCGTCCGGATTGTCGTAGAGGTCCATGAGCAGCCTTTCAGACGGGCGGAAAGTCGAGAGCACATCCATGGCGCCGCCGAGGTCGGTCATGCCGATCTGGGCGGTCCCCTGGAACCTCCTGTCTGCGGCCTCTGCGATCGACTTCACCCTGTTCAGCCAGTAGTTGTCGTAGTTCCACGAGAAATTAATGTCCTTGATCTCCTCGATCTTCTCAGGATGGAACCATACCGTGCGTTCGTCATGTTCGAGTTTTGAACCCAGGAACGCGGCGAGGACGCCCGGACCGAAGTTGAGCCACATGGAAGGATATGCGTCGCTGAGGAACCTGTGTGTCGAGAGCGCGTGGTCCCAGGAGTCGGCGACCTCGTCCGCGGTCACTGATTTGTCATAGGCGGCGGCGAAGTGCTTGTACGGATGCTTTGCGGGCTCGCGTCCGGCATCATATCCTGTGACAGTGAGGTGTATAAGAGGCCTTTCGAGCTTCCCGTCCCACCACTGCAAGTAGCTCTTTCTGATCTTCTTCCATCTTTCCTCGGTGAAATGAACTGGCATATCGGCTCCTAAGGTTAAGTTTTCAGGTGTCAGTAATCATTTGTCGGCTTTCAGATGTCAGCTCCCAGGTTTTAAAAAAGTTCAGGTGTGAACGGAGGATCGTTCTCTGAGAGCGGAATGTGGTTGAATGCGAAGAAGTCCACATGTCCGTCGAAGAATACGGCATTGAGGCCATGGTGCGGTATCCCCATCTGCTCGAAAGTGGCTGAAGTCGCGGGAGCATAGAAGAAGGTGGTGAATGCACCGCCTGATGTGGAGTTGCTGCCGGTCCTGTCCAGGAACATGAATTTTCTGGGATCCATCCTGTCAAGGCGCGCCTTCGTATGGATGTTCGACCCAAACACCTGCCATCTGGAGAACCTGCTTGACATCGTGTAGGTGGTTGCGAAGTCGGTGCCGCCTGTGGTGCTTGCAAGATTGGATTTTGCATTGTTAGTGACCGTGTCCATCTTAGGGAATGCCGGACAGAGGAGCATGGCGCAGACCTTGTAGTATTCCCAGAAGCAGTTGCTGGAATTGTTCATGAACCAGCGCGGATTGTTCGCGACCATGTTGGCGTCGTCTGGGAACAGCTCGTTTTCGAAGCCTGGAGCCTTTGAGTTCATCACCCAGCAGGGGAGATATCCCTCATAGTCGCTGGAGAAGTCTATCACGCTTATCCCGAGCTGGCGGATGTTGCTCTTGCAGACGATTGAGTGGGCCGTCTCCTTGGCGCGCTTCAATGCGGGGAGGAGGAGGGCCGCGAGGATTGCGATTATCGCAATCACCACCAACAGCTCAATTAAAGTGAAATTCTTTTTCATCGTTATTAGAAGAAGACGGGTTCAAAAGATGAATCTGTCCAGGAAATAGGCTCATGGTTGAACGAGTAGAACTCGACATGTCCGTCGAAATGGACTGCATTTAAACCTTTGTGCGGCCATCCGATTTGCTCCCATGTGGCCGAAGATATTGTGGCCGGAGGATCTGCAACATAAAAGAATGTTGTCTGGCCCAATCCGCTGGTGGCCGCATTGTTGGATCTGTCGGTGAACATGAATTTTTTCGGATTAATCTTGTCGAGTTTTGCCTTGGTGTGAAAGCCCGGCGGTCCGGGATTCGCCTGCCATCTGGAAATCCTGTTGCTTACGGCATAGGTTACGGCGTCGTCCGTCGGCGTGACATTGAGGTTCTTCTTGGCGTTTGCAGTGATTGCGTCAATTCTCCCGTTGGAGGGGCATATGAGCAGGGCGCACGGCTTGAAATAGTCCCAGTATGTGTTGCTTGTCGAGCTCTGGAACCACCGTGGATTTCCCGTGTCGAGCATGTTGTCGTCTGTGGGGAAGAGCTCATCTTCATGGCCGGCAACCTTGTTGTTTGTGAAAGTACATGGCAGATAACCGTCGTGCTCGGTGCTGAAGTTTAGCATTGTCAGCCCGATCTGGCGTATGTCGTTCTTGCACTCGGTCGTCTTGGCCAGCTCTTTTGCGGCTTTCAATGCCGGGAGCAGCAGCGCCGCAAGTATTGCGATGATCGCGATCACGACCAGGAGCTCAATCAGCGTAAACGCCGATGAGCGCTTCCGGCTTCGCAAGGAAGCTACGCCGGACACAGTCGCCCTGCGGGCTACGCCTCGGCGGGCCAGCAGTTCTATCAGGGTGAAAGACTTCTTCATGCTCTGGCATCCCCGGATTATAGGTTTCCTATATTCTATCACAAATGAGCTCCGCCATGCAACATCTTCCTGGGAATCTCTGCAAATACATCTATAATACAAATATGTATTTATATCATACAAGATAAAATGCGATTGATGAATTTCAAGCCTGTTCGTTTGAAAATTGATGAAAATGTTGCTTTTGCCGCCTTGTGCTGTATGTAAGTCTAAGAATGCCAATTTGATATAAGGTGAAGCCAGGCCCGGCAAGGAAAAAACAGCAAGATTCTGGATATTTCCATTTGACGAAAGGGAAAGATGGCTTAGCTTGTATTACAATAAAACAACCAAGGCTGTGCATGACAGACGACGCAGTATATTCCAAGAGCGAGCAGGTCAGGCTGCGCCTGCTCAGCTCCATCGAGTCTGGGAAGTATCCCGCCGGCGTATGCATCCCCTCCGAAAACGAGCTCGTGGCAATGACAGGCACTAGCCGTGTCACTGTCCGCGACGCCATCTCCAAGCTTGTCAGCAAGGGATATCTCAAAAGGATCCAGGGCAAGGGCACGATGGTCATAAAGTCCGGTTCACAGCCCCGGCAGTCCTCAGTAAAATCCATATATATCATAACGGTCAGCTCGCATACGGTGGACCTTTTCGGGCACGGCATCCTCGCCGGCGTCCACGATGCGCTGTCGGACGGTGAATTTCCCGTGTTCCTTAAAAACATCCCTTCCGCATCGGATTTCAACAGCTATATAGAGAAGGAGATATTTCCCGAGAACTGCCGTGGGATCATACTCTCCGGAGACCTTTCGAAGAAGATTCATGTTGAAGCCGTCCAGAAAAAGGGCATACCCTGCGTGAGCGTCGGCATACCGGCAGACGGCGCGGACATCCCGTACGTCGAGGTCAACCATGAGCACGGGATCCGGATGGCGGTAGATGAACTCGTTTTGAAAGGACACAGGCGGATCGCCTTCTTCGATTATACTCTAGACTGGGGGCATCTGCCGTCGATCATGGCCAGGGAGGAGGGCTACAGGAACGCCTTGTCTGCCGCTGGCATCAAATTGGATCCCGGGCTCATCGTCCGTTACAAGGTGCATGGCCCCGCGGGCAGGGAACAGGCGATCAGGCTCATAAAAAAAGAGATCTCATACAGCGCGGCCGTAATCGTCGGATATGGATTCGTCACGGATTATGTGATGGAACTGACAGCGTACGGACTTTCAGTACCGAAGGATCTTGCGATCATAAACTACAGGGGATATGCGAACTTTGACGACAAGACCGGGCTGTTCATGACATGCATCGTCCAGCCGCTCCATGAGATGGGCAAGACTGCCGTCGACATACTCCTGGGCCGCAGCAGGACTGGCAGCTCAGCATATTTCGAACCTTCCTTTATCAGGGGGCAGACCGTTTCAGATAAGCCGATAACAAGAAAATGATTTATAAATAAAAAGGGGAGAGATCATGTCAAGTTCACCTTGCCGGAATCTTGCGAAGTTCGCAGCAGTCCCAGTGTTTGCTATCGCCCTGTTAATTTCATTTGCGGGGTCCGCGCAGGACAACCTCATCAAAAATGCGGATTTCAAAGTTGACGCCGACGGCAACGGCGTCCCGGACGGCTGGACCGCCCACAAGGGTGTCACGTTCCCTTCCGAGAACGGAAAGAAGTGGATTAAGATCGATGGCGGCGGGATCAGCGTCGGACTCAAGATCCCGATCGATCCGCAGTGGACCTCGCTGAAGCTCGCGTTCAAGGCGAGATACAAGGATGTGGAGGTTGGCGACCAGGACTGGAAGACCGCACGCATGCCGATGGCGTTCTACGACAAGGAAGGCAAACGCGTGGGCGACTGGCCGAGTGTCTGGGGTGCGACAGGATCCTCCGACGGCTGGATGACTTTCGAACGCGAATACAAGATCCCCGCCGGTGCGGACTATCTTTCGATGGGGCCGGCCAACCTCGGTAAATCCGGCGCGGTCGAGTTCGATGAGATCAAACTCGTACAGGTGCAGGGCAACCAGAAGAAATCCAGATATGTCGATCCCGCAAATGCGAAGATACCGGAAGGGAACCTTGTTGAAAACGGTAACTTCGAGATTGATGCCGACAAGGATGGCGTTCCGGACAAATGGAGTTCCGGCTCCGGCATTTCATATCCTTCCGAAAACGGCAAACGCTGGCTGAAGATGGATGGCGGACAGAAGAGCGTCAACAGGAAGATAGCAATTGAATCCGGCTGGGGCACGCTCAAATTGTCGTTCAAGGCGAGATGCAAGGACGTCGTCCAGGGGGATGAAACCTGGCAGAACGGGCGCATGGCGATGAACTTCGCGGACGAGGGCGGCAAGAAGGTCGGTGAATGGCCGGATGTGTTTGGCTGGTCGGGGAGCACTGACGGCTGGGTCGAATGCGAACGCGAATACAAGATACCGCCTGAAGCGGCATTCCTTGTCCTGAATCCGGCGAACTTCGGGAAATCGGGCTCAATCGAGTTTTCGGATATCGTCCTCAAAGTGGCATCGGTGAACTACGCCGGCGACATGTCTCTGCCGGAAGGCGCAGACAAGGAGCCATGGGACATGGCGAAGGCCTGGAAGAGCGCCAGTGCGACACAGGAGAAGATCTGCATCAACGGGCTCTGGCGCGTCATTCCGGAAGTCGCTGACAAGACCGTGCCGCCAGCGGACGGCGCAGGCTGGGGCTGGTTCAAGGTGCCGGGCGTATGGCCGACGCAGGACTGGACACTCGGGGATTCGACGCAGAAGTTCATATTGCCGCCGATGGCCCAGGACATGATATCCGGGAAAACTGTCGAGCAGGTCTGGTACAAGAGGGATATTGCCGTCCCTGCAACGTGGACAGGAAGAAAAATATTCCTGGACTTTTCATTGCTCCAGACGAATGCAAAAATTTTTGTCGACGGGAAAGAGGCCGGCGAACTCTGGTTCCCGGGCGGAAGATTCGATCTGACGAATTCAGTGGAGGCAGGGAAGAAATATACATTGACAATCCTTGTCACCGCGCGTCCGCTCGAAGCCGAGACGAAGGTGTTCATGGCTCCGGACCGGGTAATGTCGAACAAGGCCACTGTGAAATTCAAAGGTATTGCCGGAGACCTCTATCTCTGTTCAGAACCGAAGGCCGATGCGCTCCAGGATCTGCATGTCATAACTACTGTCTCTGATGGGAAGATAAGTTTCAAGACGAAGATCGGCAGTCCGTCAGCTGGCGAACATGTGCTCAGCGCAAAAGTCCTCGACCGCTCCGGCAAAGAGGTGAAGACGTTCAAGTCGGAGAAGATTTCCTTTGCCCCTGGCAAGTCAGAATATGTCTTCGGCGGCGAATGGAAGGACGCGCTGCTCTGGGACACGAACACGCCGCAGAACATGTATTCCGCCGTCGTCTCGCTCGAGGATGCAGGCGGGAAGAAGCTTGATGAACTGACTCCTGTGAAGTTCGGATTCAGGGAGTTCAAGATAAATGGCAAGGACTTCTACCTCAACGGCAAGCTGATCAGGTTCAGGTCTCTCTGGGTGAATACAATTGCGGAGTTCGCGGACAAGTCGGACTACGCCGCAGGGATGAACTTGTGCAGGAGGATGAAGGACTACGGATTCAATTTCTTTATTACCGGCAACTATGACTTCGAGCCCGGCGATGTCTCATACATGGATTCGCTGTTCGATGCGGCGGACGACTCTGGCATGCTCGCCTCGTTCTCGCTGCCGCACATCAAGAACTTCAAGTGGCTGAACAACGAGGCCGCCGAGAAGAGCTATGCCGAACTTGCCGGATGGCTCATCTCACGTATGAAGAACCATCCTTCGATTGTCATGTATGCGATGAACCACAACGCGAACGGGTACCACGGCGACCAGAACCCGCTCAAGATGGACGGCGTATATGAGCCGGAAAAGGTTCCAAGCGAGATCGGGAAGGCCAAGAAGGGATCGTATATAGAGAAGAGGGAGAAGTCGGAAGCCGCCGCATCAATCTCCAAGCTGCTCGATCCCACACGTCCGGTCTATCACCACCAGTGCGGAAACCTCGGCGACCTCTATACTGTCAACTGCTATCTCAACTGGGCGCCGCGCCAGGAACGTTCGGAATGGATGGAGAACTGGAACAAGAACGGCGTGAAACCCTTCTTCTTTGTCGAATGGGGCCTTCCCCACATCTCCTCCTGGTCCAGCTACCGCGGTCCCGAATTCATCTGGAGATGCGTTGCGTTCCAGAGCGTCTGGGACAGCGAGTTCGCCTCGTCGATCACAGGCGAGGGTGCGTACGAAATGACTCCGGAGAAGAAGAAGCTCATAGATATCGAAGAGAAAAATTACGCCACAGGAAAACCTTTCCACTGGGGTGGAGTTCTGACTCCGACGCTTTCAAACATGGAGAAGAACCACCGCGAGATAATGGCTTATTTCGCATCTGACAACTGGCGTGCGCACAGGACCTGGGGCGTCTCCGCGATGCTTCCCTGGGACCAGGCGGAACTCTGGGAGAGGGTCGGGCAGTTTGATGACAAGGACAATCCTGGAAAGTTCAAGGATCTCCAGAAGCCAGGAATTGTTCCGGACCGCTACCACAGGGGCGGACAGTTCATCCAGGATCCGGGCGACATCAAGGACTTCAAGCCGTCTTCGGTCGGGAATGTCTTCCTCCGGTACAACAGGGAGTTCCTCGGGTACATAGGCGGGACTCCTAAGTTCACCGACAAGTCCCATAATTTCGTCGCAGGCGACAATGTCTCAAAACAGCTTGTACTCATCAACGATTCGCGCGAAATGAAGAAATGCTCTTATTCCTGGAAGCTCGACGGTTCGGATCTCAAGGGTGCTGGCGAGGCTGAACTCAAGCCGGGCGAGATCAAGTTCGTGCCGCTTGACTTCAAGATGCCTGCCGGCAAGGAGAAGCTTGAACTGACGGCGGAATTTGATTTTGCCGGCGAGAAGCAGAAGGATTCATTCTCGCTTGACCTGGTGAAGGGCGATCCTGCGAAGCTCGCAACGACATCGAAGGTGCTTCTCTTCGATCCCGATGGTATAACTGCAAAGTCACTCGACGCATATGGAATCACGTATTCAAAAATCAATTCTCCGGCCGATGCAAACAAGGGCGATATCCTCGTTATAGGAAGGAACGCCCTTTCGAAAAACGAGCCGCTCTATGATTTGAACAAGGTAGCCGATGGAATGAAGGTGGTGGTCTTCGAGCAGGATGACGCAAGCTTCTTCAACAAGCTCGGATTCCGTGTGAACGTGCAGGGTATCCGCAACGTCTTCGCCAGGGTGAAAAAGCATCCTGTGCTTGATGGTGTGACAGATGATATGCTGAAGGACTGGCGCGGATCTGCGACGCTCATGCCTCCGAATATCGAAGTCGCCGGCTTCGAGGAGCATGATCCGCAGTGGGAATGGTGCGGCTTCCTCAACACCCGCGTCTGGCGCTGCGGCACCAGGGGAAATGTCTGTTCTGTCATGATAGAGAAGCCCGAACGCGGCAACTGGCTGCCGATACTGGACTGCGGCTTCGACATGCAGTATTCGCCTCTGCTTGAATATTCACAGGGCGCAGGGAAGATAATCTTCTGCCAGCTCGATGTCTCAGGTAGGACTGAGAACGATCCGGTCGGCGCTAGCATCGTCAGGAACATCTTCAAATACCTGGACGGCGCCAGGAACGAGAAGACGAGGGAAGTCTGTTACTCCGGCGACAGCAGGGGCGAGTATCTCCTGAAGGGACTCGGTGCGAAGTTCGCAGTTCTAAAGGAAGGAGAGAAGCCTCCTGCTGGCAGCCTGCTTATCGTCGGGCCTGGTGCAAAGGCCGGAAATATGAAGGATGCGGTCGAATCAGGTGTCAACCTGCTCGGACTCGGACTGGATGAGAAGACAATAAACGCGATCTTGCCTGGCGCGGTGAAGATGGCGAAGTTCTCAGGATACTCAAGCATGGTGAAGGACCTGGGCACGCCGGAGTTCACAGGTATATCCAATTCAGAGCTCCATTGGAGGGGTAAATTCGAGTTCGACGGATTTGCCGACAAGAGCGATACATCATGCGACATGCTCAGGAGCTTCAAGCTTGGAAAAGGCTCTGTCGTCCTCTGCCAGCTCGCGCCCTGGGACATCGATTACGTGAAGAAGCCATACCAGCGGCCGACGTTCAGGAGGGACTGTTTCCTGGTGTCGAGGCTCCTGGCCAATCTCGGAGCCTCTTCGGAATCCCAGCTGCTTGCGAATTTCGCAAGAGTGCCGGCGAAGTCGAAGCTGAAGCTCACGGAAGGCTGGATCGGCGAGGCCGACAAGGACAAGAGCGGTGATACAAAGGGATGGTCGAAGGAGGACTTCGATGATTCCGCATGGCGTCCGATACAGGTTCCGGGAATGTTCGATGTGCTGAGGAAGGATCTTGACGGATATGACGGACTGTTCTGGTACCGGCTCAAATTCAAGACGCCTGAAGGATTCGATCCGGATGCGGAGCTTGTCCTGAAGATGGGCGCGATAGATGACGAGTCATGGATCTGGCTCAACGGACAATTCCTTGGAGAGGTGACAAAGGCTACCAATCCCAAGGACTATTATGTGTTCCCACGGACTTATACCTTGAAGCCCGGCGCATTGAAGAAGGATGGCATGAACACGCTTGTCGTAAAGGTGAACGACACATATTTGAATGGTGGAATCGTAGGTGCACCGTTCCTGAACAAATACGGGGCCCCGTGGCTCAATACCTATTACCTGCAGGAACCGGTCGCCGACGACGATCCGTACAGGTATTACAGGTGGTAATGTAGCGCAGGCGTCTCGCCTGTGATCAGTTTTTAAAATTTGGAGTATTGTTCGTAGTAGCTCAGATATTCCTGTCTGCAGCTTATGTGATATATGAAAACCGCAGACACGAATGTCTGCGTTACTTAAGGAGACAAAATGAAAATTGCGATGTTGGGCGGACTCTTGGCGGTGACAATATTTTCGGGAGTTACTATGAATGCACAGGATGCGAAGAAGGAAAAAGTTCCGATAGTGATTCTGAAGCTTGACGACATGTGCACGAACGGGGCGCCTTCCAACGGGTCGGCCGCTGTTTCACCCCGCTGGCAGAAGGTGATCGACTATGTCCAGAGCAAGAAGCTCAAGGCGACCATCGGGGTCATGGGGTTCTCGCTCGAGGCCGACAACCAGAAATATTTCGACTATCTGAAGGATCTGGACAAAAAGGGGTTCGAACTCTGGAACCATGGCTACATGAACAGGAAGGCGTCGGATACCAAGGGCGAATTCGAAGTTGATTCGATGGAGGAGCAGAAAGCGGCCCTTGAGAAGACGCAGAAGTTCATGAAGGAGAAGACAGGTGTCGAGCTCAAGGCTTTCGGCCCGCACTGGTCCGCGACAAACGAGGCGACATTCCAGGCGCTCGAGCAGATACCGGAGATCAAGATGGTGTTCTATTATGCTCCGCCGTCGAAGAAGACAGGCAAGTTCATATTCGAGAGGAATGTCAATCTTGAATCCAAGCCGGGGAACCCCGACTTCGACGGGTTCAAGGCCGCATATGAGAAGATCGGAATACACAAGCCGTATATCTGCATGCAGGGACATCCGAACATGTGGGCGACAGACGAAAAATGGAATAACTTCGTGAAAATCATCGACTATCTTGTTGAAAAGGGGAGTGTCTTCATGACAGCCTCGGAGTATATGGCG
>CAZDNQ010000127.1:0-10502 GCA_964506605.1 uncultured Victivallis sp.
CCTACACTGGAAACTATCTTCTTAACCAGACATTCTTTTCAGTTGACCCGTATGTGGATCCCAGCGGCGTCACTTATCCGATCAACATGGAATACCGCGGCAACCGCACGATCACAGGTTCACAGGATGTTCCTGCGAGCTATCTGAGGCGTGCCGGGAATAATCTTTTCAGATGAGGAATGATTAGGTCTCAAAAGTGTCTTGTAGAGAATGATCTTCCTGAATGGGACTTCAAATATTTCTCGAAGTTCCTGGCTTTTTTCTCGGATCTGAAGGCAAAATAATTCTTTAATCTCCAGGGGCGATATGGTTTTGTGGCCGGGACTGCTCCTGAGTTGTGATGGGAAATACGTGCTTTCAGATCCTCCGTGAAACCAACATAGAACCGTTCATTCCAGGATTCGCTCTCAATGATGTATGTATAGTAGAAATTCACAAATGGCCTGCCGAGGCGAAGTTTGAGGTCTTTGGAAATAGTGTCCGGCTACGCATGGAGCTCCGCCGCGACAGTCTTCGTTTGAATTCAAATTAAGCTGACTTCAAACGAAGACTGGCGGGAGCGACGGGGCTCGAACCCGCAACCTCTGCCGTGACAGGGCAGCGCTCTAAACCAATTGAGCTACGCCCCCGCTTTTTGAAGCGGAAGACGGGAAAATTACTACCAAGCCACAGTTTTGCAAGAAGAATATTAAAAAATTCCTTCATATAGGCGCCATGGGGTCAAAATTGACATGGCATTGGCAAAATCCCCAATCAGGAAATATCGTAATGTTTCGTTTTTCACAACTATAAGGAGAACTTAATTGTATAGCCATGTCATAAAACCAATTCTGCTGGCGTTTTCCCTGCTGACGCGGATACCTGTCAGGACAGGTGAAGCAGGCGAGTCCGACTGGGGCAGGAGCGCAGGATATTTCCCCCTGTGCGGATATGTGCTTGCAGCACTTGCCGCCATCCCGTTCATGCTTCTCAGCTACTTCAGCGACAACGCCATAGCCATAATCGTGATAGGGGATTTCATCTTCGTCGCGGGCGTTGCCTGGATGACAGGCATGCTGCATATCGATGGGTTCTGTGACTCCTGCGATGCGTTCACCTCGATGTCAGCCTCGAAGGAGGACAGGCTTAAAATCATGAAGGATCCCCATCCCGGGACCGCCGCTGTCGCCTATCTGATATTCCTGATCCTTGGGAAGCTCATCATGGTTTTCTTCCTGATTTTCATCGCGGAGAAGTTCATGTCTGAATTTTTCATGTCCCATTTCAAAGGCAGTACCGTACATAACATAACAGTCCTGAAGATATGCCTTGCCCTGGGAGTCCTGGTCTTCCTGTCTGCGACGACAGTGATTGCGAGATTCGCAATGGTGTTTCTGGCGGCTATAAGCAGGTATCCGCGCGAGAAGGGGACAGGTGCGGTGATCGTAGGAAAAGTACCGGTTTCAGCTCTGATAATAGGGGCGATATGGCTCCTGCCACTTGGACTGATGATACCTTATAAGAACCTCGGACTCGCACTGCTGCTGGCAGGATTGGTGATGATGTATTGGAAATTCAAGGCGGACCGCCTGCTTGGAGGGGTGACCGGGGACATACTTGGCGCATGCTGTGAGAGCGTAGAGCTGGCTGTCGCGCTAGGGCTTGTGCTTCCTGAATTTTTCTAAAAAAATCCAACATGGATATGAAGGTATAAGATGAGCAAGAATGGCGGAGGATTTGTCGAAAAGATCAGGAATTTTTTCCTGACCGAGATCTGGCGGATGGACAAGACCAGCGCTCCGTCCATGCTGCGTCCGTTCATCGCGCCGATGCGTGTCATGTATGTGATCTGCCATGATTTCCTGCAGAAGAAGACGCTGTCTGTTGCTGCGTCGCTCAGCTACACCAGCGTGCTTGGCATGATTCCCCTGCTCATCATTGCGGTCACTTTTTCAAAAGGCTTCCTGAGGGACAAGGCGGAGGAGTTCATTCCTAAGGCCATAGACAGCATGGTGGAGAATATTGCGCCCCAGCTCGAGGCGGTTCCGGCTGGCGAGGACGGGGACAAGTTCAAGGTTTCCGCGAAGGAGCTGGCGGTCACCAAGCTGACCAGCATCCTGATAAAGATGGATGCTGGAAAGCTCGGCCTGTTCGGAATAATCCCGTTCATACTGGTTGCCTACTCGATGCTGAGGACCATTGAGAGCACGTTAAATGATATCTGGAATGTAAAGAGGGGGCGGCCGATCTGGCAGCAGTTCCTGCAATACTGGCTCTGCCTGACCCTGCTTCCTCTGGTGCTGTTCATAACCATGGGTCTTACCGGGACGCAGGTATTGATGTCATGGAAGGGTATAAACCATTCTGCGACCTATGTGCTGGCACTGCTTCTGCCGTATCTCACGCTCTGGGTGGGCTTCGCCATTTTCTACAAGGTAGTTCCAAACACGCAGGTGAGGTTCTATCCTGCGGTTATCGGCGGAATCGTGGGCGGGACCCTCTGGCAGTTGAACAACAAGCTGAGCATAATATATGTTTCCAAGGCCATAGAGATGCATTCGTTCTTCGGCGGTGTTGCGGTAATCCCGATTCTGCTCCTCGCCCTTTATTTCGGCTGGCTGATAGTGCTTTTCGGGGCGCACATGGCGTTCGCAGTCCAGAACATTGAGCTTTTCAGGTTCAGGCACCTTTCCTCAGACATGACCGCCAGCTACAAGCAGAAAATAGCGCTTGCATGCGTCCTGGTTATAAATCATCGTTTTGAAAATGCCGATCTGCCTCCTGACAGGGAGGGTCTGGCCGAGCAGATAGGAATTCCTGAGACCTTTCTGGAAGATGTCATACCTATGCTGATTCAGGCGAAGCTCATCAGGGAGAACCATGAACGGATGTCCACGTATCTTCCTGCTTTGCCTCCTGAGAAGGTGCATGTGAGGGATGTGCTGGATGCGATAACCGGATCCGTAAACCAGGACCTGTTCTTCAAGCCTGGCAGCGACATATGGAAGAAGTCCGAGAAGACCTGCGAGAACTTCCACAAGAGCTTCTCCAGCGAGGCTAATCCGCCGCTAATCAAGATACTGGGCTGAGCCCATCGCTGCCATGGGAACCCCCCTTGCATGAATGTTCTGATCTGACCTTGGCATGCTATATGCTACACATCAGCCGGAATATCAAAGTATCTAAACCGGAAGAGGTGGCGTAGATGAAAGGCATATACACATGTCCGTATTGCTTGAGATCCTACTCAGTCGAGAGGGAAGGTGACTATATGTGCGACTGCGGAAGGCACTTCTTCTATCCCCCTATGCAGTCGTCAAAATCATCCAAGTACACGTGTTCGGCGCCGGTTTACATAGATTCAAGCAGCAAGAGCGTGAGGAAGAACTCGAACCTGAACATCGGCAGGAAAAGCCGCTCAAGAGCGGGTGTAGGCGAGGACTGCCCGCTTGCCAGGGCGTCCCTGGTATGTGGTATAACTGGTCTGATATTCTTTGGAATCCTCAGCATCCCGGCGCTGATCCTAGGATTCGCGGCTGCAATACTCATTGCAGACCCTTTTTATAACTACAAAGGCAACTGGATGGCTGCTTCAGGCATAATCATGGGACTTGTCGGGATTATCGCCTGGGGTGGCTGGCTTCTTTCAATGCTGTGACCCTATCCCCCCCGGATGGAGAATTGCAGGGGAATTTCCACTGTGATTTTCCACCCGGGTTTTTTATTTCCCTGCTTTACCCGACCGGCTTTGCTTTGCGACTCTGTGCCTTCGCGTTTGTCAATCCCTCTTCAAGCTGGCGGACTGTTCCTGCGAAATGCCGCATGCATGCTTCGACAGGTTCAGGTCTGCTGAGATCCACGCCTGCATCCCTGAGGATGTCCAGGACGTCCTTGGTGTCGCCAGCGCCGAGGAAGCCCTTGTAGGCGTCAAGCTTCGTCTTGTCCCCGCTGAGGATGTTTTCGGAGAATTTTATAGCGGCCGAGAAGCCCGTCGCATATTTATACACGTAATAATTATAGTAGAAGTGTGGAATCCGCCCCCATTCCATGCGGATCCTGTCGTCAGGCACCACCGACGGACCATGGTATTCGGAATTGATCTTGAAGTATGACGAGCAGAGTTCATCGGCCGACAGCGGGGTCCCGTTTTCCCTTTTCTCGTGGATCAGCTTTTCAAATTCCGCGAACATTGTCTGCCGGTACACCGTGCACCTTATCTCCTCCGCCAGGCGGTTCACAAGATAGAGCCTCATCTTGCCGTCGGTGAACTTCCTCATGAGATATGAATGCAGGAGGAGCTCATTCGTGGTCGAAGCCGCCTCCGCCGCGAAAATGCTGTAGCTCGCATAATGGAAGTCCTGCTTCCTGTTTGAGAAATACGAGTGCATCGAATGGCCCAGCTCGTGCGCAAGGGTGAAGACATCGTTCATCGTCCCGCTGTAGTTCATGAGTATATAAGGCGCCGAATCATAGCAGCCGCTCGAATATGCGCCGCATCTCTTGCCCCTGCATTCCAGGACGTCGATCCACCGGTCCTTGAGGGCTTTGTCGATCACGGCGCAATATTCCGGGCCCATCGGTTCCAGGGATTCTTTCACATATCTGCATGCATCCTCCCAGCTGATCTCAATCTCGCAGTCAGGCACTATCGGACAATAGAGGTCGAACATGTCCAGTTTCCTGAGTTTCAGGGTCTTCCTGCGGAGCTCGAAATATCCGTGGAGGAAGGGGAGGTTTTTCCTGACAGTCGAAATCAGGTTCGTATAAACTTCATCGGGGATGTTGTCGTCATGCAATGATGCCCTGAGAGTAGAAGGGAAATTCCTGGTCTTCGCCTCGAATGTGTGCGTCTTGACCGCGCCGTCAAGGATGGCGGCGAACGTGTTCCTGTATTTTGACACAGTGTCGTACATTCCGCCAAAAGCCGCTTTGCGGACTTCGCGGTCGGCGTTCTCAACGAACTTTATGTAATTCCCATGCGTAAGTTCAATCTCCCCGCCTCTGCCATCTGGAACTTTCGGGAACTTCATATCCGCATTGTTAAGCATCGTAAAAGCCTTATACGGCGTCGACAGCGCATCGGAAACGGTCCCCAGGATCTTTTCCTCCGGCTCGGAAAGGGTATGGGGCCTGTCCTTTATGAGTTCCTCGAGGGTCCTCTTATAGAACGACAATGCCGGAGATTCGAGATATGATTTCAGTTTTTCCTCGGGAAGCGCGAGGATCTCCGGATCGAACCAGGCGGTCTCACCCTCTATCTCAGCGAACTTCGCGGTCACCTGGTCCAGACGAGAGGAATTTGCGGAATTCGCAGTGTCCTCATCGGCGCTGAGATGGGCGTAGGTATAGACCTTTTCTAGCCGCCTCTCAAGCGCGTCGTTTGCTTTGAAGGCGTCACGGAAGGTCTCGGCTGAATCTCCAATTCGTCCTTTGAACTCCATGAAATCCGCGAGCAGGGGGGCGAGCGACTTGAAATCCTTTTCCCAGAGTGAGATATCGGCATACATCTTCAACAGATCCCATGTCATTCCAACTGGTATCTTCGATCGTTCGGGAAGAGATTTGCTTTTCTTCTTCATGTTTCTCCAATATGTATGTCGGGTTTCAACCCGACGGTTCCATAGCCGGTTTGAAAACCGGCTTACTGTTCTGTTAATTTATCAGGCCCTTCCGTTGCAGACCTGCGGTTTTTCGCCTTGTACATCACCCAGAGCATCCAGACGCCAAATCCGATCGAACTCCACATTACTATGAACGCCGCAATGCGGACTGCAAGCGCGACATTGGTGTCGTATTCAATGGACAGCCCCGGAATCCGGTCAAGGAGATATTCCCAGTCGGTGAATTTCACGTTGGCCGGCTCGTCTCCGCTTCCGAGCGTCACCAGCGGCAGCACCTGCGAACGCGTGTCGGCTATATATCTTGCCGTCTCATACATGTTCACGGCGAACCAGGCCCCGCAGAACGGTATCCCAAAATATTCCCCCTGCCTGAGCAGGATGACCGCCGCGATCAGTGGAACCAGATGCTGCAGGATCGTGCCACCTGCGTAAGTCATCCATTCTCCGAAAAAACTGAATAAGGGATGCCCAACTTCGTGTATTACCAGGTCAAGCGGAGCAAAAGGAGTCCAGGAATCAGGCCTGGTAGCCAAATATGCCCCGAGCACCGCAAGCATGACGATGAGTAACATGCGGCCGATGATCGACCGCCCCTCGCTCCATTCCTCGATTGTTGTTCTTATTCCCATTGTCAAGTTTTCGTGTGATTAGTGTATTTCGTGGTTGATATCTTAGATTCCTTCCAGCATATGCTCTATCCTTGTTCCTGCCAGTGAGAAATGCCCTTCGTCCGGGAAGAATTCCGCATTGCAGCCAGGAATGCATTTCGCATAATGGCGTCCGAAATCTGCATGCACGACATTGTCCTTCTCCCCATGCCAGACAAGCACCTTGCACCGGATGTCCTGCAGATCGAAGCCCCAGCTGTTCGCATAGATCAGCAGATCCCTGTGGAATCCCTCGGTGTTCCTGGAAAGCCCCTCTTGGAATGATCTGGTGAACGCGCCGAGGATTTCAGGATTGTCGAGGGCTCTGTTGTCAGGTTCGGAAGTCCTTTCCTTGAGGATGCTGCGGAACTTTTCAGGATGACGGCAGACCATTTTGCCGACGAAGTACGCCGACGGCCTGATAACGAACGGGAAATTCCTCGCCGTCGAAAACCAGAAGCGCTGGAAATTGCTGAGCCGGGCTCCCAGTTCGGGGACCAGGACGGGGCCGAGTCCGCTGATTATTCCGACAGAAATGATGCGGGAAGGGATTTTCCAGGCGCAGGCGGCGGCATATGGGGCTCCACCGGAAAGGCCGATGATATGGAATTTCTTGAATCCGAGATGGTCAGCGAGTTCAGAAACATCGTCCGGCCAGTCTATGAGCCTGCGCGCGGGCTTCGGATCTGAAAGCCCGTAGCCCGGACGATCGACTCCGATGAATCTGAATCCCATGCGGGCCGCCGTGCAGTCGGCCAGGACCGCCTCCAGCCTGGAACCGGGATAGCCGTGGAAGTAGAATACAGGAGTCCCGTCCGGTCTGCCGTATTCGGCATAACCCAGATTTCTGCCGTCCCTGAACTTGAAAGTGCAAGACGTTTCTGGCATTGGGCCCCCGTTCATATAGGTTCAATCCGGCCTAATATGATATGCCTTTCCGTGAAATCCAATAATCCTGTGAGGATACGAGGCCAAGTCAGATGGCGCTATCGTTTTTGTGTCTTGATTTAAGTTTCCATGATGATAGCTTAAAAGGACAAAAGGAGACAATAATGCTTAAAAGGATTTTTTATATTTTCAGTATTGCCGCCATGCCTGCTGTTTTTTACGGCTGCGTCGGCGCCGAAGGATCATATACTTCCGATGCCAAATTCTCCTCAAGCATAATCGGGAGGCTGCAGGAGAAGTCGATTGCCTATGAGGGTGTCTACCGCAATCCGGTAATTATCGTCCATGGATTCCTGGGCTCCAACATGCTCGACAAGAAAACCGGCAAGAACGTATGGGGGAAGTTCAGCAGCGAGGACGGATACTCTATTTCCGAGGAGAAAATGCGGGCCCTCAGCATACCCATGGTCAAGCTGAAGCCTCTCAAGGACATCAAGGATGATACAGTTCCGAACGGCGCTCTCAACACTGTCGAAGTGAATTTCCTGGGGATGACCTTCAAGGAGAACGCCTATCTAAACCTTGTAAACGTCCTGCATGACGGCGGCTACCAGCTGGAAGGGATGCCCCTCGACAAGGGCAAGAACATCTATAACCTGTTCCAGTTCTCCTACGACTGGCGCCGTGACCTGCAGGAGAATGCGGTCAAGCTCCACGAATACATCCTTGAAAAGAGGAAATATGTCCAGAAGCAATATGAGGTGCTGTATGGCGTGAAGGATTATGACGTCCAGTTCGATCTGATAGGGCATTCGATGGGAGGGCTGGTCTCCCGTTACTACCTCTACTATGGGACTGCAGACCTCCCGGAGGACGGGGAGAAGCCGAACATAACCTGGGCCGGAAGCAGATATATCGACAGACTTATTATCCTCGGAACTCCCAATGCTGGATATCTGGACACGCTGCTCGAAATGCAGAAAGGGACGGATCTGCCACCTTTTCCGCCCGGGCTGGTAGGTACATGGCCGACCTATTACCAGATGATGCCTGATCCTTCAACCCGTTCAGTCGTATATGAGAACGACCAGAACAAGGCTGTAGACATCTATGATTTGATGACCTGGGTTAAGATGAAATGGGGGCTGGCAAATCCTGATCAGACGGAGGTCTTCAAGGTGCTTCTTCCAGATGTGAAAGATCCTGTTGAACGCCGCCTGATCGCCTTTGACCATCTGAAAAAATGCCTCCAGCGCGCGAAAAAGTTCAAGGAGGCGATGTGCATTCCTGCTACACCTCCTGAAGATGTCAAGCTCTACCTTGTCCTTGGAAATGCAGTAAAGACAACAAGTAAAGCCACCCTAAATGAAAAAACCGGTGAGCTGAAAGTGATCGAGTACGGTCCCGGAGATGGTAAGGTGCTGGAGTCAAGCGCCATGTATGACGAACGTGAAGGGCAGAAGACCTGGGTGCCATTCTTCTACAGTCCGATTGCCTGGAACTCCATAATTCAGCTGCGTGCCGCACATATGGGGATAACCACCGATCCCGCCTTCAAGGATAATATTCTCTTCCTCCTGCACTGTGTGCCGACAGTACGGTACAAGGATGTTACTGAAGGATATCGGAACAAAGATCTGCAATAACGCATAGTGCAGCCTTTTGCCGGTAAGGATTCCTATTTCTTCGGCGGCTTTGTCTGGGAAGGCCAGTTGCTGCCGGAAACCGCCTTCACCTCGCCGTTTACAAGGAGGATGTTTCCGTAGTCCTTGTGATTGCCGGGCTTGCACCACAACAAGGGCGTAGTGCCGTCGGAATATACGGAAAGTCCGCCGACATAGACGTAGTCGCAGCATTCCTCCGTGATCGGTTTGCCAAAAGCCGCAGGCATGTTTCCTGTTTCAGGGCAGACATAGGCCTGGGGATGTTCAAGGAATCCGCCGCTCCTGAGTTTCTCAAGCCCCTTCGCTCCGGATGTCTCTGGGAACTTGCCCTCATAGACGTTGGCATACATCTGCAGCGCCACGCCGATCTGCTTGATGTTGTTCATGCAGGCCTTGCGCTGCTTCTCCTCTTTTGCCTTGTCCGCCTCGCTCATGGCAGGTTCCTTCTTGACTGCTGGTTCATGATTGGGTTTTGCGGCAGGCGGCGGTTCAGGCGCCGGCTGGGCGGCTTTCTTGACTTCCGCCTGGACCTCCGGTTTGGCTTCCGCTGGAGCCGCCGTCTTTACTTCGGCCGGAACCTTGATTTCCTTCGAGACTGCAGGCTTCACTTCGGCCTGGGCCGCCGGTTTTGCCTCAGATGAATGGAGTTCGATCTTTATTTCAGGTTTCGAAGCCGGATCTTTTTTTGGTTCAATAAGCAGTTTGATCTCAGCATCCTTGCTTATGATGCCAATAATCGCACCGGCAATTACAAGAAAGGCCAGCACTGCGACAATAATCAGATTTCGCTTAAGTTTGGATGGCTGAACTGCAGCGGGGGAAGCAGGCGTTATTGCCTTAGGAGTGTCCTTATGCGCAGAATCTGAAGCCGCAGCCGCCTTTGAATCAGGAATTTGAACAGCCTGCATCTTATAATTGGCGGCGGCAGGGGCTGCTGCCTTCCGCAGCGTAGAAGGAGCTTTCCTGTTCAGGATTGCATCGAGATCCTCGATCACCGGCTTCCATGACTGGTAGCGGTCCTTCAGGTCCTTTGCAAGCATTTTATCCAACACCGAGGAACACGCATCTGTAATACTTTTGTTGATGGACTGGACGGGGGGGTGCTTTTCCGAAATCTGGGCGGATAGCGTGTCCATCCGGGAATTCTTGATGAACGGAGGCTTGCCGGTGAGCAGCTGGTAGAATACCAGCCCCAGGCAGTACATGTCCGAACGGAAGTCAACTTCCTCGCCCCTGGCCTGTTCCGGGCTCATATACGTCGGATCCCCTATCGTATATCCTGCTCCGGTCAGATGGCTGTTGGATATAAGCGATTTTGCAAGGTCGAAATCTGTGAGCATAGGTACGTTGTGCTTGGCGACGAGAATTGTGTCGGGGCACACGTTCCTGTGGATGACCTTCTGTTCGTTCCAGGCGTAGTCAAGCGCCTCGCAGAGGGATTTGACAAGGGTGATGCTTTCGTTCTCGTCAAGCTGGCCGCGGTGTTCAAGATAATCGTTGAGGAAAAAACCTTTTTCATAGTTGGTGACGACATATTGGAAGTCTTTCTCCACCCCGGCGTCGAGCACCTTGAGGATGTTCGGGTGGTGCAGTTTCTTGGCGAGGTCGACACCCTGTATGAAACGGGTGGACATTTCCTCGTCACCCATGAAGTCCTGGGGGAGGACGCGGATTATGACATCGCAGTTGTTTCCGAGGTCCCT
>CAZDNQ010000128.1:0-6032 GCA_964506605.1 uncultured Victivallis sp.
CCTGTGCGCCTGCCTCTTGGCGTTGCTGAGCACCGGCAGCAGAAGCGTCACGAGGATCGCGATGATGGCGATCACCACGAGCAATTCGATAAGCGTGAACTTGTTTTTGATTTTCAATTTCCAATTTTCGATTTTAAATAAATTGGCAATTGGCGATCGGCCATTTGAAATATTGGTTTTCATAGGTCTCCCGGTTGTTCTGCGCAATATCCCCTGCCGTTCCCCTTCACCATCACCTGGCGGTGGCTGAGAAGCTCATCAGCTCCTGAGATCCAGCTTACGTGTCCATCCACATAGAACATGTTTCCCCCGCTGTGGCTGTTGAGCACGAAGCCACCGGCAGGCATTGTGCTGTAGCCTGAATGGTTCCACAAAGTCGTCACCCTGAAAGGTTCCGCAGGATTGAACTTCATTGCGTCGGCGAGAATGGTTGTCTTTGAGGCGTCGGTTACGGAATCCAGTGACTTTGGTCCGCATCTCAGATTCTTCTTGTCGATGTCAAGACCGGCGAAATAGCAGTACGAAGTGTCTACGCACCAAAGCGTTGAATGCTTCTGCGGGAATACCGAGTATGACAATGCAATCTCGCCGCCTGGCATGGAGTCAAGTCCTTCAGGGCAGAAAAATGCGTCCTTGTTCGGGTGGTAGAAATCAGAATAGAAAGATGTTCCTTTACCGCATGATGCCTGGTTCTGGAGCCCCCAGTCGCTGAAAATGTACGGCCAGCCGTAGCATGAAACTACATCGTGCAGTGGAAAGTTGCCGTTATGATCATTGGTGTAGTTGAGTACGGCTATGCCGAGCTGACGCAGGTTTGACGAACAGACATTGCGCTTGGCAACACGTCTCACCTCGGCAAGCGCCGGCAGCAGCATCGACGCGATGATCGCGATGATCGCGATGACGACCAATAATTCTATGAGCGTGAAGCTCGGAGAATTATTTCGATCTTCAAAGTTCGATGTTGGATGTTGAAAGTTCATTTTTCGCCTTCCAGTTTCCTCACGACACCATCGATATGCTCTTCTTCACCAGCCGTCCCGGCGCGATCCCGACGCTTTCGCGCCATACGATCTTCCCTTCCACTAGAATATCCTTGGGAGACCTGTCCCCGCTTTCAATCTGCGCCATCACAAGATCGACGGCCTTCCTGACTATCTCCATCTCGTCACGGTGTATGCTTGTCAGCGTCGGCTCGAGATCCTCGCAGAACTGCAGGTTGTCATGGCCGGCGATGCTGACATCGTCCGGGATCTTCACGCCGTTCCGCTGGAGCTCCTGCATGGCTCCGAGGGCCATCCAGTCGTTGCAGCACAGGATCGCACTCGGCAGCGCACCGTTCTTCATGAGCTTCCTGACTCCTTCGACTCCGCCGTCAATCCCCTCTGAAAGTCCCGTTATGATAAATTTCTTTTCCATGTCTATTCCAAGGCTTTTTAACGTTTCCACATAGGTGTCATGCCGTGAACGGACCGTGGGATAGTCGAGATCCGTATTGAGAAACGCAAACTGCTCATGCCCCTTGGCGGCGAGAGTTGTGATCAGCTGCCGGATCGCCGGCGCTGGATTTGACCTGACGCATGGGATGCCGAGCCTTTCTGAACTGTCGTTGATCGCAGCGGCAGGGATGTCAGTCCTGCGGATTGCGTCCACAAGCGCCTGCGAGAAATATCCGGCGAGGATTACGCCGTCCACGCGGTTCTGCCTGACAAGTTCAGGCAGGAAAAGCGTAGTTCCGGAGTTCCTGGATATGCTTTCAATGTTAACATGCAGGCCCATGTCCCCGAGGATGCGCTGTGCGATCCAGGCGATCCTCCTGAGGAAATCCTCCTTCGGCAGATCGCTGCTTTCGGTGGAGATAAGAATTCCTACGGACTTTGTCAGCTTCGAACGGAGCGGTCTTGGCCTGTATCCGACCTTCTCCGCGAGCTTCCTGATTGACTCGCCCCTCTCCTCGCTGATCCTCGGATCCCGGTTCAGCGCCCTTGAGACCGTGCTTATGTCCGCGCCTGCGAGGCTCGCAAGCTCGCGGAGGGAATAGTTCCTGCGTTTCTTGTCAGTCCTGTTTTTCATATGCCTTCCCTGCTGTTGCACTGTTATTGCAATTGTTTATTATATTATATGCAACACTTGCATTAAAGTCAAGAAAAAAGTCCACTTATTTCTGTTTTTTCCGCATTTGAATCCCATGGACCACCCTATGGCAGTTCCGCGACGCACAGGCGCGTCCAGCTTCCGGCGCTCACATTGTAGTAGATCCTGCGGCTGTCCGGACTGAACACCGGATGCGGATCAGGCCTGCGCCACGACTTCGCCCCGCCGGTATTCATGAACTTGTCCACCATCACATACTCGTCCTCAGATGTCCTGGCCAGGAAGATGGCGTTCTCCCCAGGCTTCCCATAAGGCCTCCACCCGATATTGGCGTCAGTCACCATGAACCGGCCGTCAGGACTGAAGGAAGGGTGATCCGCCGGCGATGCAGGTTCCACCTTGACCGTCTCCCCGGTCTGCGGATCCAGGAGATAGTTCCTGTTCTCCCTTGTCTGCTTATCGGGTATGACGCATAAGATCCTCCTTGAATCCGGGTGCCACGACGGATGACCCCAGGTGTCGTATCTGCGAAGGAAGCATGAACGCTCCAGATCATATATTATCTTGCCCTCGCGGTGGCTCGCCTTCGGACTCCTGAAATCATTTCCTCCGGCGCCGCAAGCGATCTTGATCATCACCTTGTTGCCGTCAGGACTCAGCACTGGAAAGAATATCGAGATTTTACCTTCCCCGAACTCCTTGTGTATCCATTCGGAATACTCAGCACATACCTGCTCAGCCGTAAGAGGCGTCCTGAACTCACCGGTCTCGACGTTCACAAGCTCCAGATCCCTGTGCGGACCCGGATTCCAGTGGCAGCCGTATACGGGGATCCATTTTCCGCTCGCGTTGACTATGCCAAGTTGCCGGTCTTCCGCGAGAACTTTCTCCCTGTTTGAAGCGATGTCAATTGCCAGGACAATCCATTTGCCTTTCCTGAAGTCATGATACACGACATGCCTCCCGCCATTGGACCACTGCTGGCAGGCGACCCTGTGCGCATCTTCAACCGTCACATTTTTAGCAATTACGGTTTCCTTTCCCGAACTGCGTCCCATGATCCTGATCTCGCCATCTTGTCCCTCGGAAGTCGAGGATGCAAAATAGAGGACATGCCTTCCATCCGGGCTCTCAGGAGAGATATTGAAATATGTATGTGTCGTGTGGCATTCGGCGTCTGGCAGCACCTGCGAGATCTTCACTCCCGCAAGACACTCCGTGAATTGTTTCTTGATTTCTTCCTTGGGATCTGACTTCGACATTCGATATTCCTTGTTCGTTATTCGATATTCAAATCTTCCAACCCCGCATCATCGACTTCTGGTACGAAAGCATCTCGGCGAACATCTTCCGGGCCTTGTCCGGCTGGATATTGACAAGAGGATCGTTCATCATTGCCTGCAATGCCATGTCCCTGTCCTTCTCCAATCCCGCCTTCAATGTCATCGTCTGCACTTCTGAAACACGCTTGACGAGGCTCTCGACGATCGGCGGTAGACGTCCGGACACGACCGGTCTGATGCTGTCCCTGCTGAAGTTCGCATATGTCTCGACAACGGCGCCTCCCGCCAGCGGATCCATCTGTCCTGCGTTCGGCAGATTCACATTCGTGCAGAGGTTCCTCATTCCTAGCAGGGCGATCATCTGATCCGCCCCCTCCTCTCCTGATTTCTTAAGATGTTTTTCAGGCTTGTAGGAAGGAAGCTTCCTGAGGCGGTCGATCCTCCATTTGAGCGGAGTTAGGACAACTCCCCACCTGTGGATGTCCTTCTCGCTCCTGAGATACCAGGGCACGAACTCGGCGAGATGCCTGTCTCCGGCCGCGCCCAGCACGCCGAATCCCGCGAAGAAGTCAAATGCGATGAGGTTGTCGCTCTCGAACCATTGCTCCTTCCTTTTCCTGGACCGCGCCTTGCCGCTGAGATCGGAAAAGAACCCCTTTGCCGCCACATGCTTCTTCAGGAGAGGGAAAAGATCGCGCCCCTCCCATTTTGCGGAGGAAGCAAAAGTAAAATGGTTGACCCCGGCGATGTCCAGCACAATCTCCTTCCTGTCGGGCACTGGGACCTTGAACCATTTCGACACGAGCTCCGCCAGCATCTTCTGCGTCCCGAACACCTCATGGCAGCATCCGAACGCCTTTATCCCCGGAGCGGCGGCATGCAGCGTGGCGGTGCAGATTGTCATCGGATTCGTGTAATTGATCACCCAGGCATCAGGACAGTGTTCCATTATCTTCCTGGCATAATCGGCATAGATCGGTATCGCCCTCAGAGCCCTTGCGATCCCTCCAGGACCTGTGGAGTCGCCGACCGTCTGCACTATCCCGTATTTCGCGGGAATCTCAAGATCCGCATAACGCATGGCGACAGGCCCAGGCTCGATCGACATGACGACGAAATCTGCGCCTTTCAGAGCCTCCTTGTCAGTCCTGACGGCCCTGACCTTGAACTTTGTCAGCGCCTCCCCGTGCCCGAATATGTCAGCTGCGACCTTCTCATTCGCCTTTGCGGCGCGCATGTCGATATCGTACAGGAGGAGTTCCCCTGCTAGTTCCGGCGCCAGCGCGAGGTCCATCATGAGATGCTTCGCCCATCCCCTGCTTCCGCCGCCTATGTATGCGATCTTTATCTCTCTGTTATCCTTCATGTCCATCATCTCCCGGCATTGTTTATTACAACTGTTATGCATGTAATATGCAACTGTTGCATTTCATGTCAAGCCTTTTTCCAACAAAAGTTCCGTTTTCAGAAAAACGACATTGCCAGGCATTGCACGAAAAAATAATCATTATATGCAATTTGTCTAAAAAGCAGCACAGACATTCTTGCCTGTGGACACAAATTTCATTTTCAACCGCAGACAGGAATGTCCGCGTTACCTTCTTTTCGAGCGGGCTCTATCTACTTCGAACCCAATATCCCTTTGAACGCCAGATCAGCGTAGAGGGTCGCCGTCCATCCATAATCTGAAAACGCCTGGTGGTACGGGCTCTCATCGGGGGCGTTCTTCCCCTTGCGGAGGAGCTTCGGAGGATCGACCTGTTTCCGGTCATCATAGAACTCGAAGAACGTCCCGTATTTCATATAAAACTTCTCGATCTCCGCCATCGTCTCCTTCGCCAGCCTGTCCGCCTCGGCCTTGAACCCGTATCTCTCCAGCCCGCGGACGATCAGCCAGTTGGTTGCGATCCAGCTCGGACCGCGCCACATGTCCTTGGAATAGCATTCGCTGTTGCATCGGGCAATGCTCGGGACACGGAACGGCGTTCCAAAGGTCTTCGGATTGCTGAGATGCCTGACAAGCTTTGCTGCCTGCCCCTTTGTCGGCGCTCCGCAGATCAGCGGCAGGAAACCTGACACCGCATAAATGTCCGACTGCTTTTTCTCTTTCAGGTTATAGTCGAAATAGAATCCTCTCTTCTCCGACCAGAGACGCTCATTCATGAGATCACAGATCTTGTTCTGTCTTCCCTTCCAAAGTTCAATATCCTTTGTACGTCCGGCAGTCTTCGCAAATCCCGCCATGATCTCACACTCAAGGGCTAGGAATGCGTTGAAGTCTGTCGCGTCAAGCTTCTGCGCGCAGTCGAACCTCGGCGAATTGTCCAGACCGCTCTCGCCGCACCTGCAGTTAACGTTCCCCTCGATGAACCACTCGCAGAGGCCCGCCCCGTCGGAATCACGGTTGGCTAGATCCCACTCTATATATTTCTTCAGCTTCGGATAAAGCTTCAGTATCATGGCGGGCGACGATGACTTCTCGTCCAGCAGCTTCAGGCCCAGCGCAATGATGGGAGGCTGTGTTATGTCTGAGGACGAAGTCGGATTCATCATATGCGATATCATTCCGTCCTTCTTCTGAGTATCGAATATTGCCAGTATCGCCTCGCGGGCGAGATTCATGTCGATATGGCGTAGCCCGATTGCATGAAATAC
>CAZDNQ010000128.1:6042-10497 GCA_964506605.1 uncultured Victivallis sp.
TATACGCTGTCCCAGAGCCACATCTGCCTGTGCGGCCAGCGGTCCGGCGTCGTCCAGTAATGCTTTATATTCCCTTCCGGACTGTATACCTGTGTCTTCATCTGCGACAGGGCCTTGTATAAAGCCTTGCGCTTGTTTCCTGAAAAGCTCTTAGGCACTTTTACGCCGCTTATCCATTTTGCGCGGGAGGCAAGCACCTTGCCTATATCCGTGCTTATCAGCGACGGCCGGAAGAACTTCTTTGAACCAATCAGTATTTTGTCCCCTTTCCGCAGGCATATTATTGCCTTTCCGTCCTGCTCAACTTCGCAATCGCCTTCGATCAGGAAATGATACCTGTCGACGTAGGCCCCTTTTATTGCGCCCGATCCTAAGATGAAAAAATCCCCGGCAAGCAATATGCCGGAAGGCTTTCCCTTGAACTTGATCCTGCCGGTTCCAGGCAGCTTGATGTCGATTGCGAAGGAGCTCTGCGACGTCCTCATCACGAGTCCGTTCTCATAGTCGGTCTTTCCATCAATTCCCGAAAATGCGAGAAGCTGTCCGCCGCCCCATACATCCAATACATTCTTCAGTTTCATGTTCCCTTTCAACATATATTATTATGTCTTGTTTCCTATTTCCTACCATCCTGTACCCATAGTCGCAACTGCATTGTTAAGATAACATGTGAATCCGCGGTCCGAAAGGCTTTCCCCGGATATGGATTCCACATGGCCGTCCGCCCACACCACATTTGTCGAACTGACATGCCTCGTATGGACTGCCGCATTTTCAACAGGCGCATACGGGCAATACCTGTAGAACTGGTACCTCCTGTAGAGAGATGGTGAACTCCTGGTGTCCAGATCGGACATCAAGGAATCGGCGAATGTCGGAACGTCCTCCGGCTTGGAGATCTTGTAGAAGTGGTAATACTGGCCGTTTGCACGGGCGCGCCCCAGGCTGTCGACCCTCCATGTGGAATAGTCGATTCCGTTGATTGGCTGGTTGATCGCCTGGGAAATGAATCCGTACGCCATCCATACCGAACTGTTGACCGTGTCAGGCGTGCTTGAACCGAAGGCAAAAGGCTGGTACGACGGACAGCAGAAAAGCGTCTTTGCGGAACTCGCGGAGATGTACCCGTTGTTCGTGTATTTTATCGTCCATATCGCAAGCCCCCCGGAATTGGCGTCATATGTCCCGTTGTAGTCTCCAGTGTAGTTGGCGAGCAGCAGGCTCAGCTGCTTCTGGTTCCCCACGCAGACAATCTTCCAGGCCGTGTCCTTCGCCATCTTGAGCGCAGGCAGCAGCATCGCGGCAAGGATCGCGATGATCGCTATGACGACCAGCAGTTCTATCAGCGTGAATTTATTCCCATTCCTGCCCATGCTCAACCTCCTATGTCTATGTCAAATTCGGTTGAATTGTTGGCATCGTCCGTCTCCGGAATCCTGTCGACGTCGTCCACGGTCGCGCGGACCTTCATCCTGCCCGGCTCGAACTCGCCTTCGCATTTGACGGTCATGGTGATGCTCCCACCTGCGGGAACTCCCTCCTTGTCCAAGCTGAAACCAAGGGTCTTCGGCGGCTTCACGTCCATCCTTGCGATGTTCGCAGAAACAGACGCGCCCTTCGGAACGGCCTCTGACCCGCGGTTCTCCACTACCACATCCGCGACAAGAGGTTTCCCCTTCTGCGCCTGCCTCACCTTGAGATCCTTGACGACGAGATCGGGTCCAGATCCCGTGCCGACCTTTACAGTCAGCCTGTTGTTCGCCTCGTTAGATTCAACAATCCTGTTCACATCGTCGACAAAAGCCGAAACCTGGTGCGTCCCTTTCACAAGCTTCCAGGAAGTTTCGCCTGTCGGACCGCTGTTCGGCCTGACCTCCACCTTCTGTCCGGGGGCCATCGGCCCTTTGACGCTGTCGCACCAGCACACCGTCTTTCCATCTACGCTGAACTTCGTGCCGACAGTAACACCTTCCTCGACGGGGGCGTTCCCGCAGTTCTCGACGATCGCCACGAACTTCACGGCATCACCTTCCTTCGGTGATTCGGGAACAGTCTTCAGACTGCGGACGACAAGATCCGGAAAAGCGTCTACGGTTGTCGCAGAGACCTTTGCCGGCATTGAAACACCTCCATCAAAAGAGGTGGCGACAATTTCAAACGGATACGTGGTTGCAGGAATGAGGCTGCCCATCTTGAATGTCGCCCTGCCGTCGGAGCCGATCTGGGCGCGGCCGAGATTCCGCTTGTTCATGGTTATCCAGTACGCAGCCGCGGCAGGAGATGACTGCCATGAGAATTCGACCGACGTCGCCCCGGACTTCACATCGATACCGGCTGGCTGCTTCACTACCGCAGGCTTCAGAGCTTCATCAAGCCTGATCCCGACGACAATCACTTCGTCCGGCACCTTGACTTCAATTTCATTCACTGATTCATAAGTTTCCTTTGGAGGAGCATCTGGACCGAGATGCGTGACGGTGATCCGCGACGCCTTGGAGGCAAGCACCAGCTTCACTGGCACATCGCTGTTGGAGATATCCTTCCTGTTCCTGAGATCGAAACTGGGAACTTCGTTCCAGAGCAGAAGCTGGAATGTTCCGTCGCTGCGCTGGAGCAGAGTATGATGCAAAGTTTCAGGCGCCCCTTTAAGCGCGAATGAGAGCGCCTGGGGCTGATAGGCTACAGGACGGATCCATTTCCCAGATGCGCTGTCCCATTTGGATTCGGAAATCACAGAGATCAGATCCTTGAGCGCGAAATACGCGGGCTTCGGGGAGGCGTCCGGCATCAGGAGTCCGAACGCGGCCTCTGGATCCTCCTGTTCAGCCTTGTTCGGACGTCCGGCGGCAAACTCATAAATGACCGTCCACTTGAAACCGGCGTTGAAATATTCGGCGACATGCCGCGAAATATATTTCTTGTGTGCCAGATGGGAGACTCCGGCCTGGGCGCCGGCAATCACCTTGCTGTTCCCGAGGCAGGTATGGTATCCGCTCTCGGTTGCGACCATCGGTGGAAGAACTGCTCCGGGACCGAGCATCAGATAAGAATCCTTGAAGTCCAGGCTGCGCGAAGGCATGTCTCCGCCAGCATAGCTGTGCGCATTCGCGTAGTCAAAGCTCCGCAGAGGTGCGAGCTCCCTGCTGAAACCCTTGTACGCCGTGCTGAGGTTGATTACGGGAATATCCTTAAGCTCCGGATTATCCTTTATGCATTTGTAGAGATCCTCCTGGAATAGCCTGGGCCCTTCAGGCCACGCTTTGTCCTTATAAACATAACCTGCCTTCGCCCAGCCGCCGTTAACCTCGTTCGGACCCTCGATAGCGGCTATGAGATGTTTCTTCTCTTTCCACTGTTCGGTGAACTTGTCCCACGTCGTCGTCGGTCCGACTATGGTAATTCCTCTTATGCCATACATCTTCCATAGATAGTCCAGGCGCTGGTCAAGTCCATCCCTTATATATCTGATGCCTATCTCACCTAGTCTTTTCTGCAGTTCGTCCCATTTTGAATTGTAGATAGTATTGCGGAAACCCCAATGGGTGGCGACACCGATCATATCGACGAGATCATCCGACGCCCTTGCAGGCTCCGGGATGATTGATCCATCGGCAGGAATCTTTTTCGATAATGCCGGCTGGTCCTGCGCTACGCGAGGCGCCGCCTCAGCAATCTGATCTGGAGTTTTTGCCAACTGCGAAGGAGCGCAGCCTGAAATGAAATATGCCAGGAACAGGGCTGCAAATGCTGTTAACATGTAGCTTTTCATTTTCATAATCCTTTCATGCCGCCATCTGCTTTTCTTTCATATTATATCTGCATCCCTCTATTGATACAATAAGAATAGTGCTGTATGATATGTGATATTATTTCATTAATATATGATTTGCAGGCATGACATTAAGTAAGGCGGGTTTTAACCCGCCAACTGTCGGGATTAATCCCGACATACTTTAAAATCCATCTGAAACAAACATATATGGAACCTATAAAGATCGAAAGACGTAAAATCGTAATCGACGACGGGATTACAAAACTCGGCGGCTACAACGTAGGCAGATATCCCATCCACCACTTTATCCAGAACTGGGTGTTCGAGTCGCAGTCCGCAATGCCGCTCAAGCTCATGGCCGTAGGCGACGACGAATGGATTGAAGGATGCTACCGATACAGGAGGAATTCCGACATCTTTGCCGTCGAGTGCGTTGTCAAAGGAAGCATGGACTTCTCGCAGAACGGGAAGAAATACAACGTCGGACCGGGCCAGGTATATCTGAGCCTTCTGGGAGCCGACAACGATACATCGACCGGCCCCGAAGGGTTCTGCCTTAAGAAGACAATGATAATCTCAGGCCCCCTTCTCCCGGGCATACTTGGGATAACCGGCCTTGCAAACACGGACGTTGTCAAGCTAAGCAGGCCGGAATTCGTGGCCGGGCTGATCGACAGGGCTTA